>JAZOTG010000296.1:0-2412 GCA_045657505.1 Kiritimatiellia bacterium
GCCATTAAGAAGTTTTCTATGAATCGAGTTGATGACCTTTTCAAGATGATGCATTTGCGCAGTTGTGCACTTTCCGAAGTTGGTTCCCTTTGGATACCACCTGCGGACGAATTTGTTGCAGTTTTCGATAGAGCCTTTTTCCCATGAGGCATAGGCACGCGTATAGTAGACATTGCAACCTACGACGGACTTAATCTTATTTGGGTCTAAAAATTCACAACCGTTGTCAGTTGTGATGGAGATCACATTACTAATAGCATTTAGGGAAATCATCCGTTTAAGTGCGACTACGACATCGTCCTGTGTAACATGTGCTAAAAGTTTGATGACGTAATGGCTCCTCTTGTGGTCAATGAGCACAAGTAGACCGCTTCTACCGCTTTAGGCGGATGATTTTTTTCAAGTTTTGAGGGAGTGTCCCCAACCGGTTAAATCCAGCTAATTGCGTATTTATTCCACAAAATGAATTGTTAAATGAATTGCGAGCACTAATTCGTTCATGGTGGCGCTCTACACTTTATCTCGTAACTCCTCACTCGTGGTGTTTTATTTTAAAAGTTCCCACTTGCGTTGGGAATAGTAATTATGATAAACTATATCTTCATTCGACCACTCCAAAGAGTAAATAACAACCATGAAAGTACGTAGTTCCGTTCGTCGCATTTGCGAGAACTGCCGCATTATACGCCGCAAGGGCGTAGTGCGCGTGATCTGTACCAACCCACGCCACAAACAGCGTCAGGGTTAATAAAGATAAAAGAGGAAAAACAAATATGCCTAGAATGATGGGTGTGGATATCCCGGGCAAGAAGCAGATTCGCTTCGCCCTTAGATATATCCACGGTATCGGGCCAAAACGCGCTGATGACGTTTTGGCGGCTTGCAATGTCGATCCGGTCAAGAAGGCCGACGACGTCACTCAGGATGAGATCCACGCGCTTACGACGTACATTCAGGATCACTTTCGTGTTGAAGGCGATCTTAGGCGTGAGGTTTCTCAGAATATCCGCCGCTTGATCCAGATTGGTTCTTATCGCGGTCTTCGCCACAAAAGAGGGCTTCCTGTTCGCGGTCAGCGTACCAAAACGAATGCTCGCACCCGCAAGGGCGGCAAGCGCATCTCGATTGCCATGCCCAAGCAGGCTGGTCGCTAAGGGGGTAAGATAAAATGTCAGAAGAAATCAAGAATGATGTCGCCGCCGGGGCCGCCGAGGTTCTCAACGGACCTGCCACCGAGGGCGAGGCTGTCGCGAAAAAGCGTTCGGGCAAGTCTATCCCCGCTGGTATCGCGTTCATCCGCAGCACTTTCAACAACACCCAGGTTTCGATCGCCGACGCTCGTGGCGGCGTGATTTCCTGGAGCTCCGCCGGTAAGGCTGGCTTCAAGGGTTCGCGCAAGTCTACAGCATTTGCCGCAACCATGGTAGCTCAGGACGCCGCCCGTACTGCTGTTGCCAAGGGTATGCACGAGTGTGAAGTGAGAATGCAGGGCGCAGGCGCGGGCCGCGAGAGCGCCGTTCGTGCTATTCAGGCCGCCGGCATTCGCGTCACCATGATTACCGATTGCACGCCCGTTCCTCATAACGGCTGCCGTCCACGCAAGCGCAGGAGGGTCTAATCCATGTCACGTTATACAGGTTCTAAGTCGAAAGTTTCCCGTCGTTTCGGTGAGCCGATTTTCGGCCGCGAGAAGGAAATCAAGCGTCCCAATCCTCCGGGTCAGCACGGTGCAAAGCGCAAGCGCAAAGTGTCCGAGTACGGCCAGCAGCTTCTTGAGAAGCAGAAGGCCAAGTACATCTACGGTATGCGCGAAGGTCAGTTCCGCATCTTCTTCGAGCGCGCTATGGCCAAGAAGGGCAAGACCGGCGATATTCTTCTTCAGATGTGCGAGTCCCGTCTCGACAATGTCGTCTACCGTCTCGGAATTGCTCCTACGCGTGCAGCTGCCCGTCAGCTCGTCACACATAAGCATATTGTAGTTGACGGCAAGGTACTCAATATTCCTTCTTATATCGTCAAGGCTGGTCAGACCGTCGGCGTTCGCGAGAAGGATCGTCAGATGATTGCTATTACAAGCTCCCTCGAGCACCGCCCCGTTTCTGGTGCATGGCTCACATGGGACGCCACCACGATGACCGGTACGTTCGTTCAGGTTCCTGAGCGCGCCGAGATTCCGGAAAACATCAACGAGCAGGCAATCGTCGAATTGTACTCTCGCTAATCGTTGCTTCAGTAATTAACTTTCCAATAGGGAGGTAACAAATGCCTATCCGTTTGAGCCGACTTGAAATGCCCAAGACCGTTGTCAAAGACGAGTCAACCGCAACCGCTACATATGCGCGTTTTACGGCGGAGCCTTTCGAAATCGGATATGCTCGGACGATCGGCAACTCGTTGCGCCGCGTGCTTCTT
>JAZOTG010000297.1:0-5384 GCA_045657505.1 Kiritimatiellia bacterium
CATACGACACGATGGTGCGTCACATCAAGATGGATGACGGGAGCTGGAAATTCGATTACACGATTTTTGACGAGTATGTTGCATTCGCTCTCTCGTGCGGAATTGGGCCGGAAATCGCGTGTTATTCAATTTGTCCGTGGGATGGAGGGCGTATCTGGTGGGAAACGCCAGACGGCAAACATCACTCTATGCGGGCAAAACCCGGGTCAAAGGAATATGAAGAATACTGGAGGCCGTTTCTTGAAGATTTTGCCAAGCATCTGAAAGATAAAGGATGGTTTGAAAAAACGACGGTCGCTCTCGATGAGCGCAGCCCCGAAGAGACGAAAGCGGCGGCTGAGCTTGTTCGCCGTGTAGCGCCTGGGCTTAGATTGGAGCTTGCGGGCAATCGCGCTTTCGATGCGTTTGTTGGAATTGAGCCGGACGTTTATTCGCAGAGTATGGAACATGTTTCAAAGAAGTTTTTTGAATATGTTTCCACTCGTAAGGCAAAGGGGCTAAAGACGACGTTTTACGTTTGCAACAGTCCCTTGTCGCCCAATACTTTTGTATTTTCCTCACCCGATGAAGGGTATTGGCTTGGGCTTTATCCTGCGGTTGCCGGGCTTGATGGGCTACTTCGCTGGGCGTACAATTCATGGCCGCCCAAGCCAATAGAGAATGCGGATTACGCCGGGCTTTTTGCTGGTGACACTTTTCTTGTTTATCCGGACGGCTCACCCTCGATTCGTCTCTTGATGTTACAAAACGGCTTGGAGGCGGCAGAGAAATATAAACTTCTTCGTGCTGAGGGTAAATGTGATGACGAACTTGATAAGGTTGTAAAACTTTTCGATGCCAAAAAGGCATTATGGAAAAAAGCGCCATATTTTACAGAGATTCGAGAAGAGTCCGACAAGGTTCTTAATAAAACGATTGATTGATTTAGAAAGGAAAAAATGATTAAGAAATCTTCTGTAATCGTATTGTCTTTTATGGCGTTAATCGCCTCGGGAGATCAAACGGAATTCAAGCTATTGGATAACGAGTGTTGGTGGGGAGGTCATTCTTTTAAAGGAAGGTCGATGCCGTATTCGGCGGAAAAGCCTTTTAAGGATAATTTGATAAATAATAATTCGTATAATCAGACTTCTGGCTTGTTGCTTTCCTCAAAGGGACGGTGGTTGTGGAACGATGAACCTTTTTCTTTTGAGTTCACTAACGGCGTATTCAAAGCGAAGGATAATGGAAGCGGTAAGTTCGTTATGGGGAGTTCTGAGGATACGACATTGCGCGGAGCATTTCGCGAAGCGTCAAAACGCTTTTTCCCTGCCGACGGAAAAATGCCGGACGAACTTCTTTTTACGGCCCCTCAATGGAATACTTGGGTTGAATTGACCTACAATCAGAATCAGAAGGATATCCTTGCATACGCCGAATCAATCGTGAAAAACGGCTTCAAACCAGGTGTTCTTATGGTTGATGATACGTGGCAGCACGCATACGGTGTTTGGGATTTTAACTTCAAGCGCTTTCCCGATCCTAAAGCGATGTGTGATAAACTTCATAAAATGGGATTTAAGGTGATGCTTTGGGTTTGTCCTTATGTAGGTTTGGATACCTGGGAGATACGCCAGGAACTTTGGACGAAAGACGGGTGCGGGTGCATTCGCGATAAATGGGGCAATCTTGCCGTTTTCCATTGGTGGAACGGACAATCCGCATGTGTTGATTTTTCAAGCCCGATGGGACAAAAGTGGTTTGCAGGCAAATTGGATTTTCTTCAAAAAGAATACGGTGTTGACGGCTTTAAGTTCGATGCCGGTGATATGTCGGCTTATGCGTTTAAATTTAAGGCCCATACTCCTGAAGGCTCTACGGCTCACGGTCAATCAAAGGCTTATGGTGAATTCGGTCTTCGTTATTCCTTGAATGAATATCGTACGGTATGGCAATTGGCGGGGCGTCCGCTCGCTCAGCGTCTTCAGGATAAGGGGAACGGCTGGCACGATCTCAAGCAGTGCGTAAGCGACATCCTCGCATGTGGCGTGATGGGATATCCGTTTTGTTGTCCCGATATGATCGGTGGCGGGCAGTGGATGGTCTTTCACGGCGATGCGATAAAGAAAGTTAATTTCAAGGTTATCGCGCGTTCGGCTCAAATGCAGGCGCTTATGCCTATGATGCAATTCTCGCTCAATCCATGGCGTGTGATGACAAGGCAAGAAGATAAAAAGTATCTTGATGCGATTTCGAAGGCGGCGAAAATACGCTCTAAGTACGCCGATAAGATACTTGCGTTAGCTAAGTCGTCGGCTAAAACTGGAGAGCCAATCGCTGCGCACATGGAATATGCGTTTCCCGGTAACGGCTTTGAAGAGATTCGCGACCAATGGTGCTTGGGTGGCGATTTGATAGTTGCCCCCGTTCTCTCGCAGAGCGATTCGCGAACGGTGCGCCTACCTCCTGGAAATTGGCGGGACGATCTCGGTCAGATCCATGCAGGGCCTGTAACGTTGAAATTGAAGAATGTTCCGATTGATCGTTTGCCTTACTATGAAAAGACAGTTGTTCGATAGAATTTCCGCACGATATTTGTCTTTTTGTGTGTATTTTGTTATAATTGTAGAGGTTTTTGTTGAGATATTAGATTTTACTTAATTCTGCAGGGAGTATAAAATGAAGAAAGTGTTTCAATTTTTCGCACTGACAGTTACGATTGGTTGTGGGATTTTTCCCGCTTCTGCGGAGGATGCACAACCTTCAAATGTCGTTGAGTTAGGTAAAGATGATTCAATTGTAATTTCAGAGACTCCGCAGAATTTGACCGAAGCGTACGGCATTATGGGCGGCAGCCTTACCATTACCGGCCCCGATACCGAGGTCGTGCAAAATATTCCTGCGAGCAATACGACTAGCGATGGGATGAATTTTCTCAATTATTGGCCATGGGGTGAAGGAACTGTAATTGTGGAGAACGGTGCGACGCTTAAGAGTAATACGGAGCTTTTCTGGGGAGGTGCGAGTGCCGACAAGAGATATGCTAATAATGTACGTAAACTGGTTGTTCAGTCTGGAGCTGAAGCCATATTCACTCCGGAAAGCAGGGAGGTTTGCATTTGCAGTCCGTGGGCAGATAAGTTTCATAACGCGTGGGTGGTTGTGACAGGTTCTGGTTCTAAGCTGTTATTGCCAGATAATGTTTATCTATCTAATAAGAATCAGCATGAAGGGCATCCTGGAACATTGGAGATTTTTGATGGGGCTTATGCAGAAATGGGGACGCTCTACGCGGGGTATAGCGCAGGTACGCTTCGATTAGTTGTTTCAAACGCTACACTTAAGGCTACAGGAGGAATTTATTGTTACAAGAACAACAATCGCTGGACGGGAGGAACGTTTATTTTTAGGGATTGCCTTGTGGAAACGCCGGTTTTTAAGTTTTCTTATCCGGCAGCGGCTCATTGTGGCGATAAGGTTACATTTAATGGTGCGGTTTTTAGGCCGGTTGGGGTTCCAGCGGATAAATTTATCGACGGGCCGCCGACGATTGCCGAAAAGAATGCGAAGTTTTTTGTTGAAGGCCCAGGCCTTATTATTGATGCTCCGGAGTCGACATTACTGGAAGTCACTCCTTTGCTTCAGGGCTCCGGCGGATTTGTAAAGCGTGGAAACGGCACCGTCATTCTCTCTGCTCAAAACGAATATACCGGCTCGACGGTGGTTGAGTCTGGCGTTCTTAAAGTTACAGGTTCAATCTCGAGAGATCTTTCGGTAGAGGCGGGTTATGTTTCTTTTGATAATCCTGTTGTGTTGGATAGGCTTTCTATCGCTTCAGGCGGGGCTGTTTCAGTTGTTGGGGTCGGGGCTAAGGTCGGTGAAGTTTCTGATTTCAGCGGATCGTTTAATATACTCCTTCCAGAAAATACTTCATGGCCGCTTAATACTCCGGTCGTTTCGAGTTCAACGGTTGAGTTCCTTGAGAAAGTTGCTCTATCGCTTAATGAAAACGTAGCTGTAGATGATGGCCTTGTCTTTGCCGTGAAGGAAGGGAGTGTTCAATTAGTTGAAGAGGGTATTGTTAACGGAACTCTTACATGGGTCGGCGGTACAGGTGATTTATGGAGCGCTGCTGAAAATTGGGACGGGGCTGAACGGCGTATATATTCAGGTGATTCTCTTGTGGTTTCGGCCGCAGGTCAGTCGGTTAACGATCTTGGAGATATTTTTCTCAAGTCGGTCGTTTTTACGGAAAATCTTGCTCCGCATTCGATAAAGGCGTCAAGCGGAAATGATTCGGTACTTCTTCAGATGTCGGTTGTAAATGCGTCTCATTCTCTTCAGACATTTGATTTGCCTATTTCAGTTACTGCTGATGAATTTTCAGTTAATGCTACTGGAGAGGTGGCGTTTGCTCAAGGGCTCACGTCTACATCGCTTGCCGGCACAAAGGTTATAAAAGAAGGCCCCGGGGTATTGTCGGTGTCCGGGGCAACATGGGCTGGTGATCTTGATCTGCGGGAAGGTAGCGTTATCTTGACTGAGCAGACTCAAGGCGCGGCTGTCCTTTCCGGCGAAAAAGGCGCGGTTCGCATCAATGGACATATTAACGCAGGAGGGGCTAACCTTACACTTGCGGATGATGACGGGAGAGTTCTTCGGGACAATGCTGTTCTTGAAAACGGCGAGTTTACCTATATCCCCCGGGCTGGATATAATTATTTAGCGCTCGGCGATGAACAGGTATTGCTGCTTACAAACAAGGCAAGTCTAACTACAAGTTCATCTATTTTTGAGAATGGTACAGGTAATGGCCGAGGTATTAGAATATTGGATAATTCTTCGTTGATATTTAATAATATAGGTAAAGGTTTTATTTCAAGTAAGGATGATGGAAGGAATTTTATATATGTCTCTCATGGGTCAACCTTAATTTTGCCGAAGGGGAGAACCTATATCGCCTGGCCGCAATGGGCAGGCCGCAATGGGCGGCTTGATGTGTCTGACGGATCGTATGTAGAAGGAGGATCTATTGAATTCGGTTGGCGAGCCTCGGAATCGTGGTTTACTCTGACGAACAGCGTGGCTTCATTTACAGATGGATTGTATCTTGATGTGAATGGCAATATTGATTATTCACATTCACACATGCATGTGACTGACAGCATTGTGACTTCTGCAGTCTGGCGAGTCGGCAACTCCTTAGGTAAAGTGCATCAATCTACGGAACTTGTTTTTAATAATGCAAAACTTGTTCCTTCCAAAGCGGATTCCGTCGAGAGCCCGTTTTTCCTTTGTACAAAAGCGGATTGCAATCAAATCAGGATTCTTGCCGGAGGACTTGCTATTGAGGCGCTTTACGATGTGAATGTTAATGCTCCTTTCGCGGGAGAAGGTGGATTTAT
>JAZOTG010000298.1:0-1780 GCA_045657505.1 Kiritimatiellia bacterium
GCCGACACCGTCCATCTACAAGTCTCAGAAAAGCGTCGATCTTAAAACCATGGAGCCGGCGGAGCTCACCGTTCGCGGCCGTCACGATCCGTGCATCGCTCTGAGAGCGCGTCCCGTAATCGAGGCGCTCGCGGCTTTCGTTGTTCTCGACGTCATTCTCGCTGAGGCTTTTCCTGTTGAATTCCGCGGATTCGATCCGTCGAAGTTCAGGAATATTGTCGTCGATTCCAATGTGGCTTCTCTTTATCCGACGATTGCCGAGAAGGCGATTTTCACGATTCCTTCTGGCGAAGAGAATAAAACCATAGAAACGGTCACTAAAATATGGGCCGCGTTTGCCAAGGCCGGCTTGGGTCGAAAGGATACCGTTACCGCCGTCGGCGGCGGAGTTACGGGAGACCTCGTCGGATTTGCCGCGGCGACATGGATGCGCGGGATAGACTGGGTGAATGTTCCGACGACGCTTCTGTCGATGGTTGACGCGTCGTACGGCGGAAAGACGGCATGTGATCTGGAGTGCGGAAAGAACATGGCCGGCGCGTTTCATCCGCCGCGCCGGGTAATTGTTGACGTTGAGTTTCTTAAGACTCTGCCGCCTCGCCGGATAGCCGACGGCAAGGCTGAGATGATTAAGCATGAGATTATCGGCGGCAGAACGAAAGTCGATTATTCCGCAGTGCCGTCGGCCGATGAAATCGCCAAGAATCTATCCGTTAAGATCGGTATCGTCAAGGCAGATCCTCTCGAAAAAATCGGCGAGAGGGTTAAGTTGAACGCAGGACATACGGTGGCGCATGCAATAGAGAAGGCTACCGACTACGCCATATCCCACGGGGAGGCTGTCGCCATAGGGTGCGTTGAAGAGGCTCGACTTGCGGAGCGCATGAACCTCGCGGATGAAGGCTGGGCGGACGAGCTCGCCGAGCGCTTTGAGTCGGCGGGGCTTCCGGTTGAATTTCCCGAGGGGCTTGATTTTGAAAATCTCAAGCCTTTAATGGCGGGCGATAAAAAGCGCGAGGCTGATACTGTCGTCTTTGCGCTTCCGTGCGCATGGGGTGATGTTAGAACAGCGGTACTTTAAAGAAAGGGTTAAAAAGACATGAATACAAAAAGATTGTATAAAATCATTCCTTTGAGCGTTTTGATCTCGCAGTTTTCGGTGTTTGCGGCTCCCGTAGTTCCCGGCGAGTATACCGATCCTTCGGTACTTAAAAAGACGCTTGAAGTTCAGCAGGACTATGTTACGCCTGTTGAATTTCAGTTCCCATATATTTCAACTTATTATATAAAGCCTACAATCTCCACTAAAGAGAAAGTTGAAATTGGCTTTTATGTAACCGATTGGGATCACTCGCTCGTTCGCAATCTAGATGATTCGCACCGCTTCGATGTTTTCTTAAACGTGGTGGCTCCTAACGGTAAAGTTTTTAAACGCACCCTTAATTCAGTTAAGTCTGGCGATGGTAAGTTCGAATTTAAACCTTTCCCAAAAGGAGAATACAAGTTTTGTGTTTGGGCGGTAGATCTTAAGCGTAAAACTGAATCTCATCGCGTTTGGCATACTTTTCGCGTTTTTGAACCGAGCGAACTTACGATTAGCGCTGATAAGACATATACAATGACGAAGGAGGATCTTGAAAAGTATTCGCTTTGTAACCGCGGCGATCATGGGCGTAAAGTTTATGTTAAAGTTACTGAACCTGGTAAAATGTCATCTGCGGAGCGTTTTGCTAAAATCAAGAATCAAGTAAAAGAAAGTCGGAGGCCAAGCGGTCTTAGG
>JAZOTG010000299.1:0-2434 GCA_045657505.1 Kiritimatiellia bacterium
TCTCACGCGCAGGGGTGAGGTACTGGCGCGGATCGAAGTGACCCGGATTCTCAGCGAAGTGCTTGCGGATTGCAGCCGTCATCGCGAGGCGGGAATCGGAGTCGATGTTGATCTTGCACACGGCGCTCTTGGCGGCCTTGCGGAGCTGCGACTCCGGAATACCGACGGCATCGGGAAGTTTGCCGCCGAACTTGTTGATCGTGTCGACCTCGTCCTGGGGAACGGAGGAAGATCCGTGAAGAACGATCGGGAAGCCGGGGAGCTTCTTCTCGATGGCCTTGAGGATGTCGAAAGCCAAAGGCGGAGGAACGAGCTTGCCGGTCTTCTTGTCGACAGTGCACTGCTCACGCGTGAACTTGTAGGCGCCGTGGCTGGTGCCGATGGAGATGGCGAGCGAATCGCAGCCCGTCTTGGTCGCGAATTCAATAACCTCTTCGGGCTTCGTGTAGTGGGACTCGGCCGCAGAGACCTCGTCCTCAACGCCGGCGAGAACGCCAAGTTCGGCCTCGACCGTGACGTCGTGCTTGTGAGCGTATGCGACAACCTTCTTCGTAAGCTTGATGTTCTCTTTGAAATCGAGGTGCGAGCCGTCGATCATGACGGACGAGAAACCGCTGTCGATGCAGCTCTTGCAGGTTTCGAAGCTGTCGCCGTGATCGAGATGGAGAACGATCTGGGGTTTCTTGCAGCCGAGCTCCTTGGCGTACTCGACGGCGCCCTGAGCCATGTAGCGAAGAATCGTGGGGTTGGCGTACTTGCGTGCACCCTTGGAAACCTGCATAATTACGGGTGAGTTTGTCTCAACTGCCGCCTGGACGATGGCCTGCATCTGCTCCATGGTGTTGAAGTTGAAAGCGGGAATCGCATAACCGCCCTTAACGGCCTTAGCGAACATCTTCTTCGTATTTACGAGACCAAGCTCTTTATAGCTGACCATTATCGTTTCTCCTTTGATTTTAGCCCTTTTGAGGGATTTGAAGGATTATATCAAATTCAATGTGATACTTTCAAGGATTATCAAGAGAATTTGCAGAAATACGCCTCTTTAAGGCAAAAAAACCCCTGAAGCGGTCTGCGGCGAATAAGCCAGATTCTGTTCCCTTCCGGCAAGCCGGAAGGTCCGGTCATTCATCTAAGCAATCAACCCGGAATCTGAAGGCGCGCTAAAAACGCGCCGCCGGACGGGCAGCCCGTCGATTCCCTATTTGATCTTGCTCCGGAGAGGGTTTACCATGCGCACGTAGCTTCATACGTGCCGGTGGGCTCTTACCCCGCCTTTTCACTATCACCTCGATGAGGCTACCTATTTTCTGTGGCACTTTCCATCGCACTGGTTTTCCCAATGCCTTCTGCCCTTAACAAGCAGATCTCCCGCCCTGCGGAGTCCGGACTTTCCTCAGCCTTGCGGCCGCGACCGGTCACCGGCAGACCGCTTCAGGGGAAACTCAAAGATCGGAAAAATTATCGGTGTAGAGAATTCTGCCGCACATGGTGCATGCGACAATTGACTGCGGATTGCCTGCAATCGCGTTCTTGGCATTGGCCTGAGCCAACTGACCTACGCTTGGCGGCTGAACAAGATGGCAGCCGTCGCAGACACCGTCGTGAGTAAGCGGAACAACCACCGGCCAGCGCTTAGTCCTCAAACGTTCATAATAAAGCATGAACTTGGGGGCGTTGATCGCTTTAGCCTTCTCGGCGCGCAGTGCCTGCGCCTCCTCGAGCTCCTCCTTTACAGAGGCTATGCGCTCATCGATCTCGGCGGTATACTCATCAACACCGCCCTTCTCGCTGTCGTAACGCGCCTGCGCATCGGCGACACGCTTTTCGGCCGACGGGATATTGTCCATTGCAGCAAGCTGATTATTCTCGGCGGCCTCGACATTGTGGCTGACAAGATCAATCTGAATTGAATACTGCTGATACTCTTTATTGGATTTAAGGCCTGCTTGCGTAAGTTTGAGCTCCCGCACCTTTTCTTTAAGCTCGGCGGCCTCGGCCTCAAAACCTTTTACGCGGTCTTGTGCATACTTGAGAGCCGTCTGCGCTGCCTCAAGATCGGCACTAACGCCTGAAAGGCGAGCCGTTTCAAGCGCTCGGCGGCGAGGAAGGTCTTTAAGTTCAACTTCAAGCTCACGGATTCTTCCGTCAACTTCCTGCAACTCGAGCAACAATTCTACGACAGACACCTTGTTCAGTCCTTTCAGGTCTGGGGCAGGAGACGGGACTCGAACCCGCAACCCTCAGAATCACAATCTGATGATCTAACCAATTGATCTACTCCCGCCATCTTACTGGAGCCAGGTAAGGGACTCGAACCCCCGACCTGCTCATTACGAATGAGCCGCACTACCAACTGTGCTAACCTGGCCATGTGATTGATTGTAAAGTATATCAAAAATATTCGTAATGCGTCAATCGCCAATTTTATATC
>JAZOTG010000300.1:0-11172 GCA_045657505.1 Kiritimatiellia bacterium
ATAATACTGACCGCCCCATGTCTGACGCGACGAAAGCACGATTTTTCCGCTTGTCGCCGAAGAAAGGAAGCACAAATCGCGACTGTTCTCCTGACAGCGCCCCGAGCCGATTGAAAGAAAGACGCCGCGCTCCGTTGTGCCGGGCTTGACGCACATCGCAATGGTCCAATTGCCGTTATTGAGAACTTCTTCGCCATTGGAAATTCTGCCGACACCGCACGGATGAACGGCCGTGCCGTAGCCGCTGGGACCGTTGACCGCCGTAAAACCGTTCCATTCATTGACAGGCTCGGTTTCATGCTCATTATGTTGATACACTTTCGAACCCGTAGTAAAATCGTAACGGAAAAGAAAGTCGTCAAGACCTTCCGCCGATGCTGAAAAAAGACAGCATCCCGTCACTACGGACAATGCAGCAGATATTAATTTATTCATTTGTTTTTACTTTCCGTACTATTGCTCCACTCACCGTGTACTCACGAATCACGGCGATAAAACTATCGTTAATTTGTAGAATATTATAAACAATTTACAAATAACAATCAACTTTATTTTATTAAAATTTGGGCTCCGCAGTTTGCCATAGTTCTACAAAAAGACTTCAACTTTATTTGATATGATCTCGCTCACATTCTTATTTCCATCATGATTATAATACAACACCGAACCGCCGCGTTGCCACACAAGTGAACGAGTCGCTACAGGCTCCGTTGTATCCCAAATAAAAGTTTGAAGTTCAGAGTTGGCGATTTGCAGAAAGCCGTCTTAGACAAAACGCTGATTGTTCTTCGTCACCCTGCGAGATTACATTGGTCGGAGTTGCAAAAAGCGTGGGGACACTCCCTTGATTGGCAACTAACAAAATTACAAAAAGACACATAATCTCCACAAAACAGCAAAATACCATTTTGACCAATTGGGGACACTCCCCAAAAGCATACTATCCAACTTTTGGCTGTTAGTCGTTAGGCTCTACTTCACTAACCGCTATCCACCAATTGCGGCACAAAGCGCCGCCAAGCAGAATGAATAAATGGCATTAATGTTAAGGCGCCATATAAAGCGGCACCTTGGAATGCCTCTCGCCTCCGGCAAAATAAAACTCCTGCCCCGTGGCATCCATAACACTGCGCCAAAGGTCGCTCTTAAGAGGAATTTTCTGACGCTCAATTGTTGCCAACTTAATGGGGACAAGCGCATAACTTTCGCCTAAATTGCCGACAACGCAATTGGTGCGCCCGGCCATTGCGGCGTGCACGGCATTGCGGGCAAGCATATAACAGCGTATGGCGTCCGTACCGCGCGCCGGCACCGAACGAATTGTATAGCTCGGATCAAAATACTTTACCGAACTTATTATGCCCTTTTCTTTAAAATGCTCCGAAATGCGACGCTTCAAAAACTCGCCGATATCCTTCTTTAAAATGTTCCCGCTGGCATCACGGCGCTCGGGCTCGCCAAGAATAAGATCTTGCCCGGCACCTTCTGCAACTACTATCACGGCATGCGTCTTGCCGGCTGCAAAACGATTTTCAAGAGCGGCCAAAAGTCCATTTGGCCCTTCAAGCTCGAATTTCATTTCAGGAACAAGACAGAAGTTGACGACGGGATTGGCAATAGACGCATAGGCTGCAATAAAGCCAGAGTCACGCCCCATGAGTTTTACAAGGCCAATACCCCCCGAGGTGCCCTTTGCCTCCACATGCGCATTTCGAATTACATTTGCCGCCTCTGCAACAGCCGTTTCAAATCCGAATGACCTGCCGACAAACTGCAAGTCGTTATCGATTGTTTTGGGAATTCCAACAACGGAAATTTTAAGATTGCGTTTGATGCACTCTTCTGCGACTTCACGCGCGCAACGCAGCGAACCATCACCGCCAATGCAGAAAAGTATATTTATATTCATGCGCACGAGCGTGTCAACAATCAAATCGGTCGGCTGCTGCCCGCGGCTTGAGCCGAGAACCGTGCCGCCAAGCTCATGAATCGTGTCGACGGAATCAGGATCGAGCATAATCGGCTGATACCCGAACGACGGATTAAGTCCGGCATAGCCGAATCTGATGCCGTAAATATTCTTTACGCCGTAATCATATGACAAAATTTCAACAAGACCCTTTATAACATTGTTAAGCCCGGGGCACAACCCTCCGGCGGTCACAATACCCACGCGCGTCCAGTTTGGATCATGAAAAATCTTAGGCAATGGACCGGCTCGCTCAAAAGTCGGCAAATGCCCAAGCTTTTTCTCTATTTCCTTCATGTAGCTCTCTTCTTCAGAAACAAATATACGCTCACCTTCCCTAATAAACTCATGATGATGAACAGGAGAGGCGATCTTGCATTCTCCAAGTGTCTCAACCTTGCATGAGTACTGATCCTGATGCGTTGCGATTTTGTCTAATGTTGAAAGCTGATACATCTTTATTGGCTCCGATTAGGTAAATATATATCTATTTTACCACTTATTTCATAGTTTGACTACTGCGTTTTTTGGAAGGGGACACTCCCCAGATTTACTAATAGTAAAATCACAAAAAAACGCACAATCACCGCAAAAAAAGCGATATATCATCTTAAACAATTGGGGACACTCCCCAAAAAACATAATCAAAAAAAGAATCAGAGCTTGCTGAGCAATGCTACGGCATGGACCTCAATGCCGGTGCCAGCGCCTACGGCATCCATCTTTTCGTTTGTCTTGCCCTTTACCGAAACGCAATCAATACCGCCCGGCGTATCCGCAAAAAGTATTTCTGACAAACGCAGACGCATATCGTGAACATAGGGCGAAAGTTTTGGCCTTTCGCATATGACTGTAGCGTCTATATTAGATACTCTGTATCCGCTATTATTTACAGCCTTTACCGCCATCTTAAGAAGTTGAGCGGAATCGGCACCCTTCCACTGCGGATCAGTATCAGGAAAAAAGCCGCCGATATCGCCAAGAGCGGCAGCCCCAAGAATCGCGTCTATCACCGCGTGAATGAGCGCGTCAGCGTCGGAATGACCTTTTAAACCTTTTTCAAAAGGTATTTCAACACCGCCAAGAACAAGTTTTCGTCCCTGTTCAAAGCGGTGTGAATCATAACCGAAGCCTATACGCATTTCAGCCCTGCGTCGCAAACCTGTATGCGTTCTGGAACATACGCATCCAAGGGCCGTTTTCGACAAAGACGCCCGGATTGTAGCTGAGCTGACAAGCCCTGAAACCGCGCTCCGGATGAGGCATCATAATTGTCGCACGCCCGTCGGCCGATGTAAACGCCGTCTGACCTCCGATCGAGCCGTTTGGATTGTACGGATAACGCTCTGTTGCGTTGCCGTATCCGTCGACATAATGAGCGGCAGACTTTGCCGGAGTAAAGCCGTCGGTCCAAACGCGACCCTCGCCGTGCGCCACTGCAATCGGCAATCTCGAACCCTCCATACCCTTAAAGAATATGGACGGCGAAGGCTCAATCTCAATTGTCGCATAGCGCGCCTCAAACTGTTCGGAAACATTGCGCACAAATTTGGGCCACGATTCCGCGCCGGGGATAATGTCCTTGAGCTGCGAAAGCATCTGGCAGCCATTGCAGACACCGAGAGAGAACGTATCGGGGCGGGCAAAGAAATCAGCGAACATGGCTTTAAGACGGTCGTTATAAAGAATCGACCTTGCCCAGCCGGAACCCGCACCAAGAACATCTCCGTACGAGAAACCACCGCATGCGACAAGCCCCTTAAAATCAGCAAGGTCAACCTTGCCGGCTATCAAATCGCTCATATGGACATCCTGGCAGTCGAAGCCGGCCAGTGCAAATGCCGCCGCCATTTCAATATGGCCGTTGACGCCCTGTTCGCGCAAAATGCACATTCTCGGCTTTACAGACGCCTTGGGCTTGAACGACTTGTCCTCGGGATTGTACGTCAGGTGGAATGTCAAGCCGGGATCCTGCTCGTCAAGAGCGTTGTCGTACTCCTCCTTGGCGCACACGGGATTGTCACGCAGCGCCTGCATACGGTACGTAGTCTCGCTCCATGCACGGCGCAGGTAGGTAAGGTCTGTCTTGACCGCCAAACGCGCGCCAACCGACACCTCAAAATCACGGGTATCGGTACAATCGCCGATAACTTCAGCAGAAACGCGTGCAGTCTTGAAAACAGCCAAAACATCTTCAAGATTTTCGTCTGCCACCTGAAGAACCGCGCCGGGCTGCTCGGTGAAGAGCATGCCGAGGACATCGCCGTCGGGAAGCGTGACATCAACGCCGCGGCCGCCGGCAATGGCCATTTCTGCAAGCGTGATTATGATACCGCCGTCAGAACGATCGTGATAAGCGAGAGCCTTCTTTTCGCGGACAATCTTTTGCATCGCATTGAAGAAACGCTTGAGAGAGGCGGCGTCGCAATCGGCATACGTATTGCCGAGCTGCGTATAAACCTGTGCAAGCGCAGTCGCACCGAGAGGATGCTCACCATTGCCAAGATCGACAAAAACGAGCTTGGAGGCGCCCGGCTTGAGATCGGGCGTAAGCGTCAGGCGCACATCATTGACCGGCGCGAACGCCGAAACAACGAGCGAAAGAGGCGCAACCTGCTTTTTGTCGGCTCCCGAAGAATCCTTCCAAGTGGTGTGCATAGAACATGAATCTTTGCCGACGGGGATTGACACGCCGAGTTTAGGACAGAACTCAAGGCCGACTTCACGCACTGTATCATAAAGAATCGCATCTTCGCCGGGATCGCCGCATGGCGCCATCCAGTTTGCCGAAAGACGGATCTGACCGATATCACCAACATCCGCCGCCGCAAGATTTGTAATTGCCTCGGCAATGGCCATGCGGCCAGACGCGGGACCGTCAAGAAGAGCTACGGGAGTACGCTCGCCGGTTGACATGGCCTGGCCGTTAAAGGTCTTATACCCCATTGTGGTTACCGCGCAATCGCTGACAGGCAATTGGTAACGGCCAGCCATTTGGTCGCGCGCCACACGGCCCGTAACGGTACGGTCGGTGATCGTAACAAGAAATGTCTTGTCGGCTACCGCGGGAAGATGCAAAACGCGCGTCAAAGCGTCAAACGGACGCACACCCTCAAAATTCGCGGGCCTGCGAACGGCTTTTACACGCTTGACATCGCGCACCATTCGAGGCGGCTTGCCGAGAAGCACCTTAATATCCATATCAATCGGCTTGTCGCCAAAATGCTCGTCGTCAAGCACTAGCTGACCATCACCGGTTGCCACGCCGATAAACGCCACCGGGCAGCGCTCGCGCTCGCAAAGCGACTCAAAGAACGCCTTCGCCTCGGGCTTGAGGGCAAGAACATAACGCTCCTGAGCTTCGCAGCACCAGATCTCCATGGGACTCATGGATTTTTCTTCGTTATGAATGGCACGAAGAGAAAACTTGCCGCCCGTAGCCTCAACGAGCTCGGGGCAGCCGTTTGAAAGACCGCCTGCGCCTATATCGTGAATGGAAAGTATCGGATTGGCCTTGCCCATGCCGGAGCAAGCATCAATTACACCCTGGCAACGGCGCTGCATTTCTGCATTGCCGCGCTGAACAGAATTGAAATCAAGCGCCTCTGAATTCGTGCCGGTCATCATGGAACTTGCCGCGCCGCCGCCAAGGCCAATGCGCATTGCCGGGCCGCCAATCTGAACAATGAGCGAGCCGACCGTGACAGGCTTCTTCTGCACCTGACTGTTGCGGATTGTGCCCATTCCGCCTGCGAGCATGATAGGCTTGTGATAGCCTCGCAACTCGCCTGCGATCTCGCCTTCGTACGTGCGGAAAAAGCCGCAAAGCTGCGGGCGACCGAACTCATTGCCGAATGCGGCGCCGCCGATGGGGCCTTCAGTCATAATTTGAAGAGGCGTTGCAAGGCGCGACGGGAAATCGGCATAGATGCGCTCCCAGGGCTGAGGGTAGCCGGGAATGCGGAGATTGGAAACCATAAAGCCGCATATTCCAGCACCGGTGCATGAACCTGCACCGGTTGCAGACTCGTCGCGTATTTCACCGCCGACTCCCGTCGCCGCACCAGGATACGGAGAAATTGCCGTAGGATGGTTGTGCGTCTCGACCTTCATGAGCTGGTCAAGATCGTCCTTCTTGAACGCGTAGGAATTGGTCTTGGGATTTATAGAAAAAACATCGGTCTTGAAGCCGGCAATGACGGAGGAATTGTCTTTATACGCAGAAAGCGTCCCCTGCGGACGTTTTGCATGCGTATTTTTAATCATCTCAAAAAGCGACTTCTTCTGGCGCTTGCCGTCAATGATAAACTCGGCGCCGAAAATTTTGTGGCGGCAGTGCTCGGAGTTAACCTGCCCGAACATCACGAGTTCGGTATCGGTCGGATTGCGGTCGGCGGCGGCAAAACTTTTGGCAAGATATTCCATCTCAGGCTCTGAAATCGCAAGACCCAGCTCGTCGTTGGCCTCGCGAATGGCATCAACCCCTTTGGCGAGCACGTCGAATATCCTGCCGGGAGCCGGCTCGGCTACTTCAAAAAGATCGGCAATATCTTCGTACACGCCTTCGGTCATCTTGTCGTAAAGAGCGGCAAGGCACTTCTCGGGAAGGGGCTTGGAAGTTTTGAAACGGATACCGCGCTCCACGCGTTCAACGGAATTGAGCTCGCAATTCTTGAAAATATCTGTCGCCTTTGTACTCCATGGAGAAATGGTGCCCTTTCGCGGCGTTACAAAGAAATCGGCGCTGTCGCACTCACCGCAAGCATTCAAAAGAGAAGACGCGCGCTCAAGATCTTCAGCTGGCACGCCATCACCCTTTGCCTGCAACGCATAAACCCAGCGTGCATCGATATCCACAGGCCCCAACA
The DNA here is from genome assembly GCA_045657505.1 of Kiritimatiellia bacterium. Taxonomy (GTDB): domain Bacteria; phylum Verrucomicrobiota; class Kiritimatiellia; order RFP12; family UBA1067; genus UBA1067. The sequence continues at coordinate 6,838 of JAZOTG010000300.1, forward strand.
GGGGGTCAATACGGGAAAGCGCATCCCTAATGGCATCCAAACGAAACGACGAATAGGCTTCTGAACCGATTAAGAGGATCATTTTTATTTTCTCCGGCATTTTTAAAAAAGATTCGTGTATTATACCAAATTTGCTTCAGTACTATTTCTGCATTCTTTTACTTTGTCAAATCGACTCTGTCAAACAGACCAAGCGAACGGGCATCGACATTACGGACCTCGATGCCCTTCTTGACTGCGTCGGCGGCGGCGGCTCCGGCACCGACGCCGGTCGCCATAACCGGACCCATCACACGAATACTCGCAAGAGCTTCATGCGAGGCCGAAAGGCAGCGGCCGCAAAAAAGCAGCCCGTCAATCCGCTTCGGCACAAGGCTGCCGTAGGGAATGTCGTAAGGCTTGACCCTGCGCGCACCGCCCGTAACGCCCTTTTCGAGCCCCTCCGCCTGCCCAGCACCCGAGGGATTGTGAATGTCGATGACAAAGCGGGCCTTGCGGGCGATGGCGTCATCTCGCTTGCGCCCGGTAAGCACATCATCTGTCGTTACCCTATCAACGCCTTCGAAACGACGTGTCTCGCGCACTCCGACTACGGCCGGCATTTCGGCAATATAAGCGTTCTCATATCCTGGGAGGTGGCGGCGCATAACATCGACGATTTGTACAGCCTGCTTGCGCGTGACGATTTCGGCCTTTGTCAGATCGCCGGAACGAGAGCCGAAAAGTCCGTTGACCTGCGTCGCGTTCACCACCGCCAGGTTCGGCCTGTGCCCGCGGTAAAGACGTATTACCCCGACTTCGGGAGGGAGATTGCCGGCCTTTATTTCGTCCTGAACGACATCCTCCCATGTTTTTCCGTTGAAAAGATGCCTTCCTGAACGAGCCTGCTCTTCGGACCCGCAATAAAAAAACTTTTTCGGGTCGAAACCGCTCACGGTAAACATAATGCTCATAGGCTGCACCAACCCATCGCTTTTACGGCCTTCCTCATACGGAACTCCTGCGGCCGCTGCAACTACACCGTTGCCGGTTGCATCGATAACGACCTTTGATTTAAACACGCGCTCCCCTTCGACGCAGTTTACACGCAATCCGACCACGCGGCTACCCTCCATTACGGGACCGAGCACATCGGCATGAAGGAGCACGTCGGCACCTGCCTCCTTGAGAAGATCGTAGGCCTTAATATCGGCCTGATGAAACTCCACGCGCGGAAGCATGCCGATTTCAGTTGCGATGTAACGTGCATATGGACTCTCAACGCACAACGAAAACGGTGCTACCATCGCCGAAACCGCCATACCGCCAAGCCGGCCGCTTTTCTCGATAACAAGCGTTTTTGCACCGCGCTTGGCCGACATAAATCCCGCACCGATCCCCGCGGGACCGCCGCCAGCCACGATTACATCATAATCTGCAAACGCGGAAAGCGGCAGGCTCGACAAGATTAACACTCCGCCGAGCATAAACGCAACGCCATACACTTTTGCCGCTAAAAAGCGGCAAACCGAATTTATTCTTGTATAAATTTCCATAAATCGTATTATATCAAAATTGCTCATTAAACTCTTACTGTTTGATATAATTCATTCACCCGTATTTTAATCCAACCCGAACCCTAACAGAAGATAACGGCAATGCACAAGTCGCTTTCAAAAGTTTCTATAGTAATTGTTACATACATGGGTGACAAGCTCCTTGGGAACTTGCCTTGAGTCAATCAAACGGACTACTGATTATACGTTGATTTCAAAAACACGTTACGCACCGCTTCCAAATAACCGAATTTAAAATGCGTATCCGGCTCAAGATACGATCCTTCAGTCCATTCGTTCCATGAATTTATGGTAATCAGTTTTGGAGCATTTGGCGAAGAATTTCTATCGCACCAGTCTTTTGCCCTTCGCAAAACGGTTTCGAACTTCTCCGGAGTGGAATTCACCGCTGTCGGTTGAACACTCCCGGCGGGATAGCGCGGGTTCGTATCCCACCCGACAGAAGCATGCGCAAAGTACCATTTAACCCCAAGTTTTTCACGGGCGGAGTCAAAACGGGCTGCGCCTTTTGCCGCCCACTCGGAATAATCAGGGTTGCCTTTGGGACTCGACCAATGAACAAAATTGTAAATCGTGGCCGAATCCACGCCAAGAGACTTAACCAAATCGGCGGTCAATCCATAATCGCACGCCATGATGTGCACGCCTCCAAGCCCGGCCTTTTTACACTCGCCGCGGAATTCCTCAAGCGCTGCCGCAGCCTTTTCTTCCCCCCCGATTCCCCTTACAAAAGTCCGGGTTTCATAAATCATCAGAACGGGTTTCCCGTCAATGCGGCAATAATTGGGAAGCGAAAAATATTTATCGATCCATCTGCGTGAAATCTTACGAAATTCGTCAGCATCGACTCCGGCGCGCCAAATTGGTTTATTCGGCATTTTATCGGCGACTCTGTTGTCCCATAACCTGTTCACGTTATGATTTGCCCACATCACAAAAAACTTCATCTTCCCGTTGTTTTTAGCGCCAAGAAAACCCTTGTTGAGAGCATCCTCAAGAAACGGACGGCCGCCATACCAATACCAGTCGTAAATAAACACGTTAACTCCGTATGAAAGCGCGGTATCTATTTTACGTTCCATCACCGTGGGATCGGCCTCGTTCTCGTAACCCCACAAAGGAACGAGCGGCTGACGATGGCCACTCCATTTTGGAACCGCCTCCCACACATTCTGCCATTCTCCCTTTCCCGCTGAAAAAACGCCGAGCTCTGCCCATCGCGGCTCCGGCTGATATGCGGGCCATACGTATGCGGCTATATCATACGCCGCGGCACGCGCCGCAACCGCTGCCGTCATCACCAGAAAAAGCGCAATCCTTTTCATCGATTCTCCTTTTATTGTCCACCGTCTAATTATTTTTACCAAAGTGAAAGCAACGTAACAAAAGAAAAGCGCACCCGAAACCTTCAGGTGCGCCTTTGTACACTACCGCCCGTCAGGCGGCTAAATTTCGTTATTTAAGCCTTACGCATGCTATCGCGGCAGGCGCGAGTTCAACCTCGTAATAATCGCCGGCAACCGTTCCGTTGCCCGGAAGGCGCGCATAGCGGCAACCGCTTATAACACCCTTGTTGGGAGAAAGCGTTTCAGACGACGCGATCTTTCCGCGCCCCCCCGTGGGAATGCGGAACTTGCGGGACTGACGGGTTGAGAAATTGTAAAACGTTGCATACCTCGTACCATCAGGAGCGTCGGTAACAAACGCCTCGTCAGGCAACCCGGCGATTTCAGCAGGAACTGCGCCCACATGCCCCTTCATTACACGCATCGCCTCGCCGGCGGACGTAAGATGGCTCTCAAAGGGAGTTACGGTAATGGCCTGCTCGTTAATCGCCTGGAAGTAGCAAACGATGCTCAAACCAAGCGCTTCCCAGTGACGCATAAAGTTCGTAAGCATTTTTGCAGAGTACAAGCCCTCAACAATACCCTCCTCACGATACCACATATACCAGATATTCCATTCGTCGTAGGAAATGCCAATTTCCTTAGGAAGTTTGGAACGGAAATCGCGAATGGTCGCAAGAGCGCCGTCAGCAGATCTTGAAACGGTCTGGAACAGAGATTCCGTGCGCTCTGGAGAAGAGTAGTCGAAAATCCCCCAATAGTCATAGCGGTGATAAGAAACAATCGGAGCGACGTTTGAAAGCACCTTGGCAGCATTGTCGATCCAGTTCAAGCCGCCGCCGGGGTGGTTGCCGGACGAAACGATCGTCAAGGAGGAATCGGTCTTCAGCATTTCATCGGCGTGCGGACGAACCATCTGGGAATATCCCTGAGGACTCTTAGGACCTTCCATGTGGCCATAACCCATTTCATTGCCGAGCGACCACAATTTTACACGTCCCTTGCAGGCCTTAACCCAGTCGGCCGAATCCTGCGGGGACTCCCACGCGGCGTTGATTGTAAAAAACGGCTTGGCATCAATGCGCTCGCACAACGCGATGATGTCCTCCATGCCGATATCGTTCGAATCGTAACCGAGCGAATGGGGCTGCGTCTCCATTTCAGTATAGCTCTGCAGGGGAGTGCGCTCATCCGGATCTTCAATAAGCCCGTCGCGCCAACGGTATTCGCCCGCAAAGTTGCCGCCCGGCCAGCGAACGATCGACGTGCCGATCTCGCGCAAATGTTCAATAACGTCAGCTCTCATCCCGCGGAAATTGTCGGCGGGCAAAAGCGAGACGGCGCCGATAGCGCCCATCGAGCGCCCCTTTACGCCGATATAAATCTCCGCGTATGTGTTTTCAGGCACTGTAAAATCGACGGAAATGCGCTTC
>JAZOTG010000301.1:0-2121 GCA_045657505.1 Kiritimatiellia bacterium
CTCAATCAGGTGATGCTTCATCAGTCCATAATCGGGCTTGAGGCGAGCATCGCGTTCAAGAAACTCGGCGTCAAGCCTGATGTGATTATAGGCTGCGCCGGCGGAGGCTCGAATCTCGGCGGTCTTATCGCGCCGTTCATGGGCGAGAAACTCAGGGGCGAGAACGATTACAGATTCGTCGCCGTCGAGCCGGCAAGCTGTCCATCTCTCACCCGCGGGCGTTTTGCATATGATTACTGCGATACCGGGCGCATCTGTCCGCTCGCCAAGATGTATACGATCGGCGCCGATTTCATTCCGTCGGCAAGCCACTCAGGAGGCTTGCGCTACCACGGCATGAGCCCGATCCTTTCGGAACTTTACGATCAGAAGCTCATGGAGGCCGTCAGTGTGCGCCAGACGGATGTGTTTTCCGCCGCCCAGTATTTCGCGCGCACCGAAGGCATTCTTCCCGCTCCCGAGTCGAGCCACGCTATCCGCGCAACCATCGACGAGGCGATTAAGTGCCGTGAATCCGGCGAGGCGAAGACGATACTCTTTGGGCTTACGGGCACGGGCTATTTTGATATGAAGGCATATCAGGCGTTCAACGATCATTTGATGGGCGATTACGAACCGTCGGATGCCGAGCTTGAAGCTTCGTTTGCAAAATTGCCCAAGGTGTGATGCCCGTAAAGGTTGGTATCGGTCTTTCAGGCGGCGTTGACTCCGCCGCCACAGCCGCAATCCTGCGCGAGCAGGGGTATGATGTCATAGGATATACGATGGTGCTCGGGCGCTCCGGCGAGGATTCTTCGCTCGCCGAGGCCCGCGAGGCGGCCTCAAGCCTCGGGATAGAGCTCGTCGTCTGTGACTTCTCCGTAGAGTGGCGCGAAAAAGTCGTAGGCGACATTTGCAGGACGTATCGGTCGGGGAGGACTCCCAACCCGTGCGTGCGCTGTAACGAGACGGTAAAATTGAGCCTGTTGCCGCAAAGAGCGTTTGACGACGGCTGCACTTATTTTGCGACAGGCCATTATGCCCGCGTTGTCAGGCGCTCCGGCGGCGGCGTAAGGCTGCTGCGCGCCGTAGACAGGTCGAAAGACCAGAGTTATTTTCTTTACCGCGTCTCACCCGGCATTCTTTCAAGAATGATCTTTCCCCTCGGAGGCATGTTTAAGTCCGATGTGCGCCGGTTTGCCGGGGAAAGGGGGCTGGCCCTCGCCGCGCGCAGCGACAGTCAGGATTTCTGTGCAGGCGATCCGAAGTCGTTTGCCTTTGCAGAAGACCGTCCCGGCGATATAGTCGATCTGTCGGGGCGTGTTCTCGGCCGTCATCGCGGCTACTGGCATTACACGGTCGGCATGCGCAAGGGCTTGGGAATAGGCGGCGGCATTCCGTATTATGTTGTTCGGCTGAATGCGGAGCGCAATGAAGTCGTGGTAGCCTTTAAGGAGCAGTCGCTTGTAAATGAGTTTGCCGTGGGCGACTGCCGTTGGCTCTGCCCGCAGGAGGAACTGGAGGCGGCCTCATGTGCGGGCGCGTTGAATGTGAAGGTACGAAGCGCAGGCGAGCCCAAAGGGCCTGTGTCGTTCGAGGCCGGCGTCTGCCGTGCGGGCAATGCGATATCGGGCGTCGCGCCCGGGCAGAGCGCTGTATTTTATGTCGGTGAAGAGGTGCTGGGCGGCGGCGAAATCATGTAGCGCCCCAAGCCCCGAATCGTGTGATATAATCGGTAAACGGAAAGGAATGGCACAATGAAAAAAATATCAGCTGCAGTCTTTGCGATGTTATGTGCGGGCGCATTGGATTCTGCAATTCCGATGAGAGGCGTTGTTGAAGGTTATTATGGCCGGCCGTGGGGTACGCAGGGGCGCATTTCTCTTCTTGAGTTCATGGGCGAAAACGGGATGAATGTTTTTATCTACGGGCCAAAGGACGATCCGTACCATCATTCCAAATGGCGCGAGCCCTATCCCGAAAAGGATTTGGCCGATTTTAAAAAACTTCTCCAGATATCAAAACGAAATAAAATCGATTTCTACTGGGCGATTCATCTCGGCAGCGGATTCACGAAAGGCAGTCCCGGCGATTATGCGGCACTGTTCCGTAAACTTGATTTGATGTACAGGGCGGGGGTGC
>JAZOTG010000302.1:0-2244 GCA_045657505.1 Kiritimatiellia bacterium
GTGGCGGCTTACCGCAAGAACGTCATCGAAAAGGGTGAGCTTCGCACTTATCTGTACGATCTGACGACGGCCAAGAAGGACGGCGTTGCTTCTACCGGTAACGGTCAGCGCGGTTCGTATGCCTCGTCGGTATCCATCGCCCCCTATTGCTTCTGCTTGGAGGCAGGGGACAAGTCGTTGGACGAGCTGTTCGCCACCATGAAGGACGGTTTGTATATTACCGAGCTCAAGGGTGCTCATGCAGGTGCTAACGCGGTGACGGGCGACTTCTCGCTGGAGAGCGCTGGTTTCCGTATCCGTGACGGCAAGATCGCTGAGGCGGTCAAGACATTCACTATCGCGGGCAACTTCTTGGAATTGCTCAAGAGCGTGGATTTTGTCAGCAACGAGATCCGCTTTGGCCTAGCCGGCGGCTTTACCTCCTTCGCTTCTGCCGACGTATTGGTACGCGGCGTCAGCGTGGCGGGTAAGTAACCAAATAAAAGCCGGGAGGAGATTGAATTCTCCTCCCGATTTTTATTTATTTTAATTTGGACAGCTTGGCTGTATTGGCAATTACGATTAGCTTCATAGAAGGGTCAAGTGGCATTTCGGGGTCGATGTTGATGCTGACGCTTTTACCCGACCGAATAGCAACGATATTGATAGAATATTTTTTTCTCAGATTTAATTCCAAAATTGTCTTTTTGGCCCATTCGGGGCGGACATCCAATTCCACCATGGAAACATTACGAGCAAGCTCAATCATGTCCACGAAGCCCGAACTGAGCAGATTTTTGGCAAGCCGTGTGCCCGATTCACTTTCTGGAATGACAACTTGATCCGCGCCTATACGACTAAGAATTCTTTGGTGCATTTCGTTGGCACACTTGACAATAATGCTCTTGACACCCGCTTCTTTGCATAATACTGTTGACATAACACTTGCCTCTAAGTTGCTCGCCATGGCGATAATAACAACATCAAAATTGGCAATGCCAAGTTGTTTTATCACTTCGGCATCCGTAATATCGGCACATTTGCATAGTGGAATTTCAGACATGGCGGCATTGACGATGGCTTCGTTTATATCTACTGCCAATACTTCGGCGCCACTGTTTACCAACTCTTTGGCAACGGCTTTTCCGTATCTTCCCAGTCCGAACACGGCATACGATTGATGGATGCTCATAAATACTCCTCCTTTATCCCACGCTAATATCTTCCGTAGGATTTGCTATGATATTTTCGTTTTTATTTTTGCGATTAAATACAAGAGCAAGCGAAATGGGGCCTACTCGTCCAAGATACATGGTGGCTATAATGATGCATTTGCCGCTTGTCGTAAGATAGGACGTCAGATTTCTGGTTAAACCTACGGTAGCTGTGGCACTCACTGTTTCATATAAAATATCCAGTGCATTTGCCGAAGTGGTAATTGCGAGCAAAACGGTGGAGATAAAAAGAATAAAAAATGACATACTGGTTACCGCTACGGCTTTGCTGACAGCCTGTCGGGACAGTGTACGTTGAAACAGCGTAACGCGATCTTTGTTTTTAATGGTGGCGAACGCCGTGGCAGCCAGAACGGCAATAGTAACCGTTTTTATACCGCCGGCTGTTCCCACGGGAGAGCCCCCGATGAACATCAGCAGTAAAGATATGATAGAAGATGCATGGGTAAGGTTTTGTTGAGGGATAGTGGCGAAGCCGGCAGTTCTTGTTGTGATTGATTGGAAAAACGAAATTTGCAGCTTATCAAAGAGGGATTGCTGACCTATAGTCAAAGGATTGTTGTATTCCAACAGAAAAAAAGATATGCCGCCTATGATAATCAAAACGGCTGTGGTCGACAACGCGATTTTGGTGTGCAGTGTTAAATGACGCAGACGATGGCGGTGATTAACGGTTTTATACACGCGCAGAATATCCCACCAAACAATATAGCCCAAGCCTCCTAAAATGATGAGCAGGCAGGTGACAATATTGACTAAGGGATTGGTGGCGTATTCGCACAGACTGTTTTCAGATATGATATCTATACCTGCATTACAGAACGCAGAGATGGAATTGAATATGGATATCCAAATGCCACGAGTGCCAAAGCGAGGAACAAATACAAGCATATAAGCTAGTGCGCCGAGCCCCTCGACGATGAGTGTGCCAAGAATGACCTTTTTGATGAATGAGGCAAGTCGGATCGTAGCCATGTCGTTCTGTGAGCCAAGGAGTTGTTCCTGAGTATTGTCTTCCTAAGACCGCTTG
>JAZOTG010000303.1:0-5732 GCA_045657505.1 Kiritimatiellia bacterium
CGTCAACCGTAATTCCGCACTCCGAAAGCCAGCGACGCCACTTGTTTTGCATGTCAGCCTTGCACGTGGCCGGCGAGTCGGCACCTTCCGCGTTCTTGACAGGCGAAAACTCCTCCTTGGGATCGAATGCAAGGAACATAACCGTCTTGGCGTTCGGAAGAATATCGAAAATGAACTTTTCAAACTTGTAGCCATTGGGCTCTGCTGGCTTTACAACCTCGCCGTCCTCGCCGACATAGGGAATCTTCTTGAAGGCAAGGTGCAAAGGCATAGGACGCGAAGCCTCGCGCTCAAGGAACGCGCGGTCAAACACGTGAATTGCCGGCGAGCCGTAAAGGAAGTACAGATTGCCATTCTTGTCCTTGCGGTTGCACTGCTCATCTGTCATCTCGGTGTACTCTACCATGCGGTATGCGTTGCCGAATCGCATCGGCATGCCCACCTTTTCTTTCGGGTCGCGCTTAGCGCAAAGTTTGAGCGAGTACTCCGACTTGTTGGCCACATGATAACCGATGAATGCCGGATCGGCGATTTCGACAAGCGGATTGTCAACCTGGAAGAAGAACACCGACTTGATTGAACGCTTCTTCATGTCGGCAAGCGCGCCGGAACGCTTAAGAGCGGCAAGGAGGCCTCCATGCCCGTCGGGACTCATAAATATATGCCCCTTCCCGTCAAGGATAATCTTGCCGTTGGCATCCATACCGGGCCACATACCCTGCGTGAAGAAGAAGACGTCGTCAGGATTGAGGCCAAAATAATCGTTCTCCTCAAAGCACTGCACGGTTGCGGCGTTATTGGCCTCGCTCGTCATCACATAGAACGGGATGGAGGCGCCGTAGCGAATCGAGCGGGCAAGAATTTTGCGGGCGTGGAAATAGAAAAGTGGAGCATTTGTAATCGGCCCGATCTCGTAGCACCCCTTCGGCCCGTCATACCCGAGACGCGAACCTTGGCCACCGGCAACAAGAAGCGCGGCAACACGGCCCTTCGAAAGCTCTTCCTCGCCCGCCGTACGATATTCGGCAAGCTTCTTGCCCTTGAGCACTGCGACCTTCGGCGCCTTGCCCTTTGAATTGTCGATCGCCTCGGCGCCCTCTCCAAGGGCCTTCCTGCAGCGGTCGAGACTTTTGACATCGAGCGTGGCAATCTGGGCAAGAAGCGACTCACGCTCCTTCTTGCCAAGTTTTTTCCAATATGCAAGAACATGCTCCTGGGCACATTTGGCAAGGAGCTTTTCGGCCTCGTTGTAGGTCATAACGTTTCCTTTCATTTTATCACGTACTGAAGGCGTATTCGAATCATCCGTACTCTGCGTTGCAGAATCATATCCGCCGCACCATGGCAATTTCAGGACAGGTAAACGGATTGGTGTGTTTGGTGCAATTTATGCACCCGGTATAAAGCTTATGCATCACTTTGGTCTTCGGAATCTCAACAAAGCCGAGAGACGAGAAGAAATCGGGCGCAAATGTAAGCACTATAAATTCTTTGGGGCGCACCGGCAGAGCCTTTTCGATCACCGATGTGATAAGCGCGCGGCCGATGCCCTTGCGCCTGTAGGGAGTGCGTACCGCAACAGACTGTATTTCAACGGTGGCGGCCTGCGCATCTCCGATTTCAGGATGTATCTGATATGTTGCACAGCCTACGATATCATTGCCGGATATCGCCACCAGAAAACGGTCGATGTTCTCTGTTATATTGCCCATTGAGCGAGGAACAAGCTGATCGCGGTTGAGATGGATAAGGGCAAAAATCGTTTCGGCATCGGAAAGCCTCGCGCCTCTTATGGAAAAATCCGGTCGTTGACTGTTCTCACCCATTGCAAATAGCCTTTCTTTTAACGAGCATTGCGACAAAAACCACCGCCGCGCCTACAGCGTACACGCCCGAAAGGGATGCGAGGCTATACGACATATTCTCGCCGAAGCATTTGGCGATGCATGGCAGGATTGTCGACGAAAGCGAGCCGAAGAGAAATGCCACGCACATCATTATACCAACGCCCGAGGCATGATAGCGGGGGTTGACCTCGTCGAAAAAGCTCGCCATGAAATTAGAATCGTAAACGCCTCTGAAGACGCCGAAGCCGAACATTGCGGCGCAGCAGCAGACAAGCGTCGAGGCAAACGACATCCACAGTATAAAAGGTATCGCGCCCGCAAGACCGGCCACACCAAGAAAGAGCCTGACCGAAGGAAACTTTTTCACAAGCCTGTCGCCCGCACGGCTGCCGGCCATAATGCCCAACGCTGCACCGAGATAATGCCACAGCACCGCGTTAAGCCCCGCCCAACGCAGCAACGAGGGATTGCTTTCAAGAAAGGCCGACTGCAAATGCGTTGGCATCCAGTTTTTATAACCTATGTCGACATACAGCATCATGGCAAGACCGAATATGACGCATATGGCAACCGGTTTGGAAAACACGGCTTTGAACGCCTCGGCAATTGACGGCTTCTGCTCAACCGCGCCATTGCACACCGGCCTGGTGTTTTTGAGAAAAAACGCCAACACGACGGCCCACAAGACGCCTGCGCTCCCGAACACCAGAAACGGAATGCGCCAGCTCTCACCGCCTCTCCCGGCCACGTACCCAGCCAAACCGCCGCAACCGACAATGCCGATATAAAGCCCCAATTGCAGAATTGATATCGCCGTTGCGCGAGACTCCTTGTGAAGCTGTGAAATAAGCGATGTGGCGGACGGATAGTAAAACGTCTGGCCGAAGCCGTTAAGCACGCCGTAGGTGATTAAAAGCAGCCCTGCGGAGGCAACTGCGCCAGAAAGGGAAATACCAAGACAGAAAATAAAAACGCCGGCCGTCACCATCCATTTACGGTTGAACATGTCGGCGGCAATGCCGGCAAACGGAACGCATATACCGTAGACCATTCCAAAAACGGTGCCCACCACGCCGAGCGAAACTTTATCAACGCCGAGAGAGACGCCTATGGACGGAACCGACGGGCCGAAAAGCTGCCGCGTACCCTGCTGGAGAAAAAATGCAACCCAAAGCAGGGCCAGCGCAACCCACTTATAATCAACGCCTTTAGACTTCATTGACAGATACCTGGTGCAATGCGGTCATTCGCCCGTCATCTCCGCCGACGCCTGTATGGCAACGACCATCTCATGGCTGCATCCGGGGAGCAGGGCGTGAGACGCCCGCGGCCACTCGGTTACCGGCTCTAAACAGATAAACTTTTTCCAGTCGTCCGCCGCAAGGTCGGAAATTGCAACACCTGCACCGGGATTCCAGACAACGGCATTTGAATTGCCCGTTGAAACCATCGCAATGGCGCGTTTCAAACCAGGATCCATTATGGCGAACTCATGCTTGATTTCGTTCTTCAGCGAAAAAACGTGATCGGTGGCGACATTTAATTTCAAATCTCCGCTCAAGACATGATCGGACATGTCGAGTGCATGCACATACGCGCACGAATCAAGCCCCTTCACTGTCGTCGCGTCTCTGTCTCGAACGAGAAAATACGGATGAAACCCGGCGGTAAACTGGAATGGCTTATCCCCCGTGTTTTTAGTGGTAAGCTTGAGATTGAGCTTCATCGACACCGATATTTTGACTTCAAGATCAAAATCGTACGGCCAAAGGCTTTTTGTTTCGGCCGAAGATTTGAGCCCGAGCGTAATCTCGGTCATGTCTTCAGAGTATTGCGACGCGCGCACTGTAAACGGCATCACTTTTGCAAAGCCGTGGGGAGACATGCCCTCTATTGCCAAACGTCCGAACTGCGGCCAGCACACAGGAATGCCCCCGTGAAACCCCTCGCCGCGATTATAGTCGCGCTTTGCAGGCCTGAAAAGCACTTGAGCGTGACCGGTAGGCTTGTATGAAAGCACATTTGCACCCATAAGAGCGATTTCCGCCGTGCCGAATTTATTGGCAAGCACCACCTCGGGATAACCGCAATGCCCCTGACGAAACACAATGCGCCCCGGAGCTCCAAATCTTACATTCAGGTCGTTCAATGTCATAAATATGCCGTATCTCTTATGAAACGATTGATCAGTCGGCGCGAGCCATCACCGTAAGCGACCTTGCAAGCATATCGGCAAGCACCTTGCCGTCGTCAAAATCGGACTTTACGCGTTCATAGCGGCGCACGCACTCCTCGCGGCATGCAGCGCGCACAACAACATCGTTGACGATTCCGCTTGCCAGCCTATTAACACCCATGTCGGTCGGCGACTTGTAGGGGCACTCCTCACCCATCATGCGCTCCCATATTTCGCGCAGAATCGGATAGCCCTCGACATCGCGATTGTAATTCACGCGAATCTCGCCGTATGCAAGGAAATGGTATGGGTCGATTTGGTTTTCATCCTTTAATTCAAGGGTCGCCGCCTCGTACGCCACGTTAAGCGGATGCATCAGCGGCAGATTCCAAACGGGGAATGTTTCAAACTTGGCGTACCCGGCGCGTTTGCCGCGCTTGACCTCATGATAGAGCATCGTAAGGCATGTAGCGAATTTACCGGAACCGGGCCCCGGCCCCGTAACGACCACAATAGGCTTTTCTGTCGGAATGTAGTCGTTGCGCCCATACCCCGAATCACTTACAATCGTATCGAGATCGTTGGGATACCCTTGAATGGGATAATGGTAGAACACCGGCACGCCGGCGTCTTCAAGCGTTTTTGCGAATGCGCGCGTAGAAGGATGGCCGTCAAAGCGCGTAATCGCCACGCCCCTTACGGAAATATCAAACTCCTTCATCGCGTTGATCAGCTTGAGCGTCTCTTCCTCGTACGTGGTGCCATAATCCGCGCGCCGCTTCTTCTGCTCGATATCGCCGGCATAAATGCAAAGAACAAGCTCTGCCTGATCGCCGAGACTTTGCAGCAGGCGCAGTTTGACGTTCGGATCGTACCCCGGCAGACAGCGCGCGGCATGATTGTCGTTCATCAGTTTGCCGCCGAACTCAAGATACAATTTGCCGTATTTCTCGGCGCGACGCCTGATTTCCTTGGACTGCTCCTTAAGGTATTTATTGTTGTCGAAGCCTAATTTCATCCGCATACAGAGCCGCCTTAACGCTTGATTATTTCGTCTATTATCTTCTGGATGCCGTCTTTGCAACGGCCGCAGCCACCGCCGGCCTTTGTGAAATTCATAACCTCTTCGACGCTCGTAAGCTGGTTTTCGGTAACAACGCGGCGAATCTCATTCTCTGAAACATTATAGCAGGAGCAAAGCACGCTTTCTTCGAGATTGCGATCGGAATTCTCGCCCGTCTCGTAATTTTTAATTGCCGCCTCCATGGCTTCACGGCCCATCACCGAGCAATGCATTTTCTGAGGAGGCAGACCGCCGAGAAAATCGGCGATTTCCTGATTGGTGATTTTTTTGGCCTCTTCAAGAGTCTTGCCAATCACCATCTCGGTTAAAGCCGAACTTGACGCTATTGCGCTTGCACAGCCGAAAGTCTGAAACTTTGCCTCTGCAATACGGCCGTCGGAGCCGAGTTTAAATTGAAATTTGAGAGCATCTCCGCACGCAAGCGAGCCCACCGTTGCGCTGCCGTCGGGATTATCGATTTTGCCAACATTCCGGGGATTCCGGAAATGGTCCATCATCTTATCAGAGTAGTTCCACATATTGGGAATATTATATCAAAAATTATTTTCATGGGGACACTCCCCAAAGGCGGCGGAGCCTTTGCCGCCGCCGGCAAGATCAACTGCCGTATTATCGTTTACATATG
>JAZOTG010000304.1:0-6167 GCA_045657505.1 Kiritimatiellia bacterium
AGCGTTTTCTTATTTCCGAGGCCGTTCGCGGCGAAGGGGCTGTGCTCGTGGACAGGCACGGCCGCGAGTTCATGCGCAAATACGATCCACGCGGGTCGCTTGCCCCGCGCGATATAGTAGCGCGTTCGATCGATTCGGAAATGAAGCGTACCGGCGATGACTGCGTCTATCTTGACATACGCAAGAAAGGCCGCAAGTTTCTTAAAGAGCGCTTCCCGAACATTTACGAAAAGTGCCTCGGTTTTGGTATCGACATGGCGACCGATCTGATACCCGTGGTGCCTGCCGCGCACTATGCCTGCGGCGGCGTTAAGGCAACGCCGGAAGGGCAAACGAGTATTGCCGGGCTTTCAGCTGTGGGTGAGTGCGCCTCTACAGGGTTGCATGGGGCCAATCGGCTGGCGTCCAACTCGCTTATGGAGGCGCTCGTTTGCGCGAGGCTGACGGCAATGCGCCTCGGTCCGCATCCTGAAAGTTTTTCAAAGGGCAGGCCGCCTAAGATTCCCGCGTGGAAGACGGGCTCGGCTGTTCCGCCCGACGAGGCGGTGCTTGTTGCGCATATGTGGGACGAAATAAGGCGTCTTATGTGGGATTATGTCGGCATTGTGCGCACCGACAAGCGGCTTGACCGAGCGGCGAGAAGGTTGAAGACACTAAGTCGTGAAATACGCGATTACTATTTCCGCTATCTCGTCACGCCCGACACGCTTGAACTCCGCAATCTGGCGGTGTGCGCAGATTTGATAGTCCGCTCGGCACGCAAGCGCCGCGAGAGCCGCGGGCTTCATTTCACGCTTGATTATCCAAAGATGTCTCCGCGTGCGCGCCAGACGGTTTTAAAAGGATTTAAAGGATAGATATATGGACAACATACTCGAGATTCGCGACCTTAAGGTTTACTTCCCTGTGCGTAAGGGGCTCTTTGGCCTCGTCGATCATTATATAAAGGCTGTTGACGGCGTGAGTTTTGATCTGAGGCGAGGTGAGACTCTCGGCGTCGTCGGTGAATCGGGCTGCGGCAAGTCTACAACAAGCCGTTCTATCCTTATGCTCAACAAGCCCTGCGCTGGAACGATTAAGCTCAACGGCAAGGACATTACAAAGCTTTCGCCCGAGGAGGCTCTTGAGTACAGGCGCACGGTTCAGGTGGTTTTTCAAGATCCGCAGGCGGCTCTCAATCCTCGTCATACCGTTATGGAGATTTTGACGGAGGGCATGGTTTATCATGGCCTTTGCACAAAGGAGGAGCGTCGTCAGAAGGCCGTCGAGCTTCTTGATTCGGTAGGAATGCCGGGCGACATTCTCGAGCGTTATCCGCATGAGTTTTCTGGCGGGCAGCGTCAGCGGCTTTGCATAGCGCGCGCTATCGCGCTCAAGCCCAAGCTCCTTATCTGCGACGAGGCGGTTTCGGCTCTCGATCTGTCGATTCGCGCCCAGGTGCTTGACCTGCTTGCCGATTTGAAGAAAAAGCTCTCTCTCAGCATCATATTCATCACTCACGATATCGGCGTCGTGCAGCACGTGGCCGACAGGATTATCGTGATGAACAAGGGCAGAATTGTCGAGAGCGGCACATGCGCCGAAGTGCTTTCCAACCCGAAGGAAAAATACACCCAGTATCTTATGGCCAGCGTGCCGAAGATTGGCAAGCCTCTCTGATGAACAGAATATTATTCGAGAATTATGAGATAAAAGACGGCGTGGCGGAGCTTACTGACGCACGCGCGACTCATATTGTCGAGATTCTTCATGCAGAGCCCGGGCAGAGTCTGAAGACGGGCGAGCTGGACGGGCCTGTCGGCAGCGGAACCGTTCTTTCGATCGAAAATGGGCGCGTGGGGGCGGAGAGCGCCTATCGCGTTAGAATAGCTCTTGAGCACGACTCTCCCTCCCTCGAGCCATGGGTCGATTTGATACTCGCCCCTCCGCGGCCGCGTGTAATGAAGCGGCTTCTGCCGCAGCTTGCCGCCATGGGCGTGGGGCGTATTTTTCTTGCAGGCGCGCAGAAGGTCGAAAAAGCGTTCTGGGGCGCCACGCTCCTGAAGGAGGATGTCTACAGACCGCTTCTCGTAGACGGGCTTATGCAGGCCGGCGCGAGCATTGTTCCAAAAATTGAACTGCGGCGGAATTTCAAGAAATTCATTGATGACGAATTAGATGCGCTCTTCCCGTCAAAAAACAGGGTGGTCGCCCATCCGTACGCGGAGCGCCAGTCAAAGCCGGATTCCTCTGTTGAAGGACGTCTTCTGCTTGCAATCGGGCCGGAAGGCGGGTGGACGGACAATGAAGTTTCTCTGCTTGAAACAAAAGGATTTATTCGTTATTCTTTAGGTGCAAGAATATTGCGAACTGACACAGCGACAATTGCGTTGCTGGCAAAATTAAACAAGGAGGGCAAACAATGAAGTTAGGTTCTATCATATGCGTATGTTACTGCACAATTGCCACGCTTTGCAGTTTGGCGGCGGCAAGGCCTTCGGGGACGACGTTCGCCGCTGATGCGCTCAAGCCCTGGATCGATTCGGGCGAGCTGCCCGGCGCGATTTCTGTTTTTTACAACAACGGGGTCGAGGAAGTTTCGTGCAACGGTTACGCCGACGTCGCGGCAAAGCGCCCCATTACGCTTAAAGATTGCTATATGCAGTGCTCGCAGACGAAAGGCTTCTGCGGAGTGACTGTGGCAAAGCTCGTGGAGGAAGGCAAGATCTCGCTTGACGACCCAGTTTCGAAATATCTGCCCGAATTTAAAACATTGTGGGTGCAGACCGATAACAAGGACGGCACGAAGACATTGACCAGGGCCAAGAACGTTCTTACAGTCCGCATGGTTATGAACCATACGGGCGGTTTCCCGTTTGAGATTCCCGCCAAGCAGGGCCACATTCCCGGCGGAGGCTGGTCGGGTGGAATGCCTTTGAGGTCCGTCGCCGCCACTGCGGCCGCTATGCCGCTTCTGTTCGAACCTGGCACGAGGGAGCGTTATTCCAATACGGGCATCGATATCGGTGCGGCGGTCGTTCAGGCCGTTACGGGGATGAAATGGGAGGATTACCTCAAGAAGACCGTTCTCGATCCTCTCGGCATGAAGTCGACGACATTCTGGCCTACGGATGAAATGCTCAAGACGCAGGTCGAGATGTACGACTGCATCAAGGACAAGCCCGCCCGCTACCGTATCCAGAACAGCATGCAGCAGCGTCCCTACAACGATGGCCACGTATTCGCTTCGGCCGGTGCAGGCCTCTGGACGACCGCCGAAGACCAGCTCAAGTTCTACAAGATGCTTATGAATCTCGGCATGGGTGAAAACGGCGTGCGCGTTCTTAAGGAAGAGACGGTAAAGAGCATTCTCGCCGTGTCTTCCCGTCCCAATAATATGGGCGGCTATTCTCTCGGTTTAACCGCCCCGAAGCAGGATAATGAGAACGCATGGTTTGGGCATGGCGGAGCATGGGGCACCAACTGCTCTGTTAACTGGCATAAGAAGCAGCTTAAGCTCTGGGCTGTTCAGCTTAACGGAGGGCCGCGGCCGTGGAATGCCGCCATGCACGCCGCAGCCGACAAATTTTTCAATGCGAAGATAGATAATGCAGGCGTTGAGGCCTACACCGGCCGCGTCAAGTGATAGGCGTTTGGCAGAACTGATGTATAACAGACAGAGAAGGATATAACCGAAATGTTGACTTGGATGGATTCATTGCGCAACCGCTCGCTGATGCGTCTTGCGTCGTTCACGGATGAAGAGATGCTCAATCTTATCGATCTGGCAGCCCAGCTCAAAGCCCGCCGCCGTGCGGGCGTGCGGGGCGATTTGCTCAGGCGTAAAAATATAGCGCTTATATTCGAGAAGAGCTCTACGAGAACGCGCAATTCGTCGGTTATCGCCGCCCGCGACGAGGGCGGCGGCGCCGAGTATTTGACGCGCCCTGCCATTCATTTCGGCAAAAAAGAGTCTGTCAAGGATACTGCCCGCGTGCTTGGGCGGATTTACGACGGAATTCTGTTCCGCGGCTTTTCGCAGAAAACCTGCGAGGAGCTGGCGGAGTATTCGGGCGTGCCGGTGTGGAACGGTTTGACCGACGACTACCACCCGACGCAGATTCTCGCCGATCTCCTGACCGTCAAGGAGACGTTCGGTTCGCTCGAAGACTGCACGGTCGCGTATGTCGGCGACGGACGCAACAATGTCGCCAATTCGCTCATGATGGGCTGCGCCAAGGCCGGCGTGCGTTACGTCTGCTGCACCCCCCGCGAGCTTTGGCCCGATGAAGCCTGCCTTGCCGAGGCCGAAGAGGTGGCAAAGCGCAACGGCGTTGATGTGCGCGTCTTTGACGATCCCGTTAAAGGCGTAAAGGGTGCGAATGTCCTTTATACCGACGTGTGGGTGTCGATGGGCGAAGAGTCCAAGACGGCGGAGCGTATAAAGATGCTCCGTCCGTATCAGGTCAATATGGACCTGATGAGGGCTACGGGCAACATCGACGGCAAGCTGATGTTCCTGCACTGCCTGCCCGCATTCCACGACTTCAACACCGAGGTCACAAGCTCTTCCGGCGCGCTGGAAGTTACCGACGAAGTTTTCGAGTCGAAGTACTCGAAGGTGTTCGACGAGTCGGAGAACCGTATGCACACAATCAAGGCTCTGTTCGTTTCGGCATTGTGCGACAGGGCTGCAATTTAAGGAGTATCGAATTGCAGAGTTTCCCTGACTGGACAAATTTCACGCCGCAGTTCGTATGCGACCGCCTCCCAAAGCTGCTTGCCGAGGCACAGGCGTCGCTTTGTGAAATTGAAAAATCCTCTCCGGCCTCATTTGAGGAGTTAGTCTGGAAACTTGACGACGCCACACGCGAACTGATGCGCATGTGGGGAATGCTTTCGCATATCGTATCGGTGATGAACACTCCCGAATGGCGCGAAACGCAGGAGCGTTTTCAGCCTGAGATAGTGGCCTTTTCTTTGCGTGTCGGGCAGTCGAAGGAGCTCTATAATGCGGCAAAGGCGATTCTCGCCGGAGGTGATTTCGGCGAGAACGACGCGTCTGTGCGCAAACGGATTCTTGAAAACACCGTCAAGAGCGCCGAGCATGCGGGCGTTGGTCTTGAGGGGGCGGCAAAAGAAAGGTTCAACGAAATCAACGCCGAGGCCGCAAAGCTTTCGATGGAGTTTTTCAACGCCGTACTCGACGCGACAAGCGCGTTCAAGTACGAGAAGGGCGGCAAATCGTACACGATTGACGATGCCAATTACCCGCAGACGATGAAGAACTGCGAAGACCGTGAAGTGCGCGAGGTTCTCTACAGGGCGCGCTCCACGCGGGCGGCCGGAAACGCCCCGCGCATTGACAGAATCCTCGAGCTCAAGCGCGAGCAGGCTAAGCTGCTCGGGTTTTCCAGCTACGCCGAGCTTTCCGTCGACAGCAAGTGCGCGCCTTCTGTTGAAGCGGTCTATGCGATGTACGACGAGCTTGACAAGGCGACCGCCGAGATCGCCAGGCGCGAGGATGCCGAGATCGACGCTATCGCCGCCGAGTTTATCGGGCAGGGCGAGAGCGTCAAGCCGTGGGATGTCGCCTATCTTGCCGAGCGCCTTCGCGAGCGTACGTATTCGTACAGCGAGGAGGAGCTTAAGCGCTATTTTGAGTTTGACGATGCGCTCAAGGGCCTTTTTAAGATGGCGAATTTCCTCTTCGGCATCGAAGTCGTCGAGGTTACGGGGGACGACAAACCGAGCATATGGCATCCCGATGTGCGTTTCTTCGCCGTCAAGGAGGATGGCGATGTGATTGCGCATTTTTATCTTGATCCGTATGTGCGCAATGGACTGAAGCGCGGCGGGGCATGGATGAATGAATTTGCCAATCGCAATGACCGACTTGGCGTCAAGCCGCTTTCGTTGATTGTTTTGAATCTTCCTCAGCCTGAAGCTGATGGAAAATGCTATCTTCCGTTCCCGCAAGTAGAAACTCTTTTCCACGAGTTTGGCCATGCGATGCAGTGCGTGCTTACGCGCATCGGCGAAGAGGACGCGGCGGGAATCAATCTCGTCGAATGGGATGCCGTAGAGGTCGCAAGCCAGTTCATGGAGAATTGGTGCCTTGATGACCGCACGGGCATTGTCGTCCCGAAGGAATTGAAGGAAAAGGTGCTCGCCGCAAAGAATTTCCG
>JAZOTG010000305.1:0-6316 GCA_045657505.1 Kiritimatiellia bacterium
GTTTACATATGTTACATTACCTTCAAGCCTTGCATGCTTTTCACCAACGCTGTCATTCGCGTCTCCGTTAAAGCTCCAACGATGAAGCAATGATGGTGCCGCAAATGCATTGACCGCCATCGCAGTTGTTATGAGAATTAATAAGTGCTTCATTTCCACTTTTTCTCTCCGCTTTTTTTCGGTTGTTTTGTACAATAAATAAACAAGAGGACGCTGTCAAATATCAGCGTTGTAATGCTGTTTTTGTTCTCAAATAAAAATTCCATGGCCCAGAAATAACGTCCAGCCCGCGAAAATAAAGGCTCAAAACCCATTATGCCGCTAAAACAGACCCACACTTATGGACGAAGAGCCAAAAAAACCTATAATTACGACAACCTAAATATGTTACAATTACGAAACCTAAAGTTGTTTAATATGTTGAAAATTCATTTAAAGCCTTTTATTTCCGTCATTCTCGCTGGAGGATTAACTGTTGCCCATGCGTCAATTGATCCATACGGCTACAAAGAGTTAACCGTACGAGAGGTGGTTCCTGCTGAAATTTCTAAAAATTCCGCAGGACGCGAACTTGTCGATTTTGGACGTGATGCATTTGGATGGCTTGAAATGGACGGTCCCGAGCCCGGTCAATATGAAATAATACTTGGTGAACTTGTCAATGCTCGCGGTGAGGTCACCAATGCCTATCCAAAGTCTGCGATCCGCTGTTTTCGATTGAAGGGTGTCAAGCCTGCCGGGAAGCATCGCGTCAAGTTGCCGCCAGACAGATTGAACTTGAAAGGCTATGACCCTAAAGCTCCGGCAATTCGGCTTCCTGAGAAGTTCGGCATTGTAACGCCATTCCGCTATGTTGAGATTGTCAAAGGGCCAAAAATGAAATTGCGCCAAATGGCGGTTAATTATCCGATTGACATGGGCAAAAGCTCCTTCACCTGCGACAACGGCAATCTCGTACGCGTCTATGACTTGTGCAAGTATTCCATTCTCGCGACATCGTTTTGCGGCATTTATGTGGACGGCGACCGGGAACGCACCCCGTACGAAGCTGATGCATATATCAATCAACTTTGCCATTATGCGATTGACGATGACTGCACCCTCGCCAGAAAGTCGCATGAATGGCTGATGGAGCATCCTACATGGCCTACGGAGTGGCGGCA
The DNA here is from genome assembly GCA_045657505.1 of Kiritimatiellia bacterium. Taxonomy (GTDB): domain Bacteria; phylum Verrucomicrobiota; class Kiritimatiellia; order RFP12; family UBA1067; genus UBA1067. The sequence continues at coordinate 1,164 of JAZOTG010000305.1, forward strand.
GCACTCGATTATGATGGCGTGGGCGGACTGGATGTGGACCGGGGACACGCGCTCAATCGCGAAGTACTACAACAAGTTGAAAAGCGAAAAACTCATGGATCGCTATGCGCGCGCTTCCGACGGGCTCCTTGAAACCGGCGGTGAACGCCAAAAAGGAGCAAAGCGTGGAGCTTCCGATATTGTGGATTGGCCGCAAGGAGAACGTGACGGATTCGTGTTTAAACCCGTAAATGCGGTCGTGAATGCATTCTATTACCGGAATCTACGCGAGATGTCCGATATCGCAAAAGCCTTTGGCAGGATGGATGATGCCGAGTATTTCGACGCAAAAGCGAAGATGATCTACAATGCGTACCAAAAGGTGTTCTTCGATGCGAAGAAAAGCCTTTATGTAGACGGCGATGGCACAAGCCACAGTTCGCTTCATTCAAATGCCGCAGCACTTGCATTTGGTCTGGTGCCAGAGGACAAGGTTGCGGCAGTCATAGGGTTTCTTGAAAGAAAAGGAATGGCGTGCAGCGTGTATTTCGCTCAATACCTGCTCGACGCCTTCTGTGAAAACGGCCGGGGCGACATAGCAATAAAATTGATGGCTGCAAACAGTGAGCGAAGCTGGATGGGGATGATTGATTTCGGTTCCACAATCTCAATGGAGGCCTGGAATATGGCGGCGAAACCCAATCTCGATCTGAATCATGCATGGGGGGCGGTTCCGTTGAATATCATTGCCCGTCATATACTCGGCATCACTCCCAAGGAGCCGGGATTCAAAAAAATCTGCATCCGTCCGCAGCTTGGCGGACTTAAATATATCAAGGGGACTGTCCCCACGGCGGCAGGTCCCGTGACTGTTGAGGCAACGCCCGAAAAGCTCATCATCACGACACCTACTCCGGCAGAAGTCGTATTTGGCGGCAGGAAACATTCATTCCCCTCTGGCCGATATGAAATAAATCTCTAAAATACAAAATCGCACCCGCGCGGATCGACCCGCCAACTAATCTCTTACAAAACGCATAACTAATTGCTATAATAGATGCATTAAAAGAAAGGAATAACATCAATGAAAATCAAAACACTTCTCTCTGTTCTCTCGCTCATTGCATTTACTTCATGCGCCAATGCAGATTGCACCTGGGACTGGTGGTTTCAAAATGGGAATAAGGACATCAAAGGATGCGCACTTGGAATCGCGTCCTCCAACGGCACAGTAAAAGGCGCCCAGGTCAGCGTCTGCGCAAACAAAGCGAAAGCTGTCAAAGGCGGTGCACAGGTCGCAATCGGCTATTCTCAAGTGGACACTTTGAGCAACGGTGTTCAGGCCGGCTTTGTTTCAAAGGCCCGCAAGGCGTCTCTTCAATTTGGTCTTGTCTGCATTAACGAAGGCGGCTTCCTGCCCGTCTTTGTATTCTTCAACTTTGACAAAACGATGTTTGGCGCAGGGAAATAACGTCTGAAACCAAACTTTCACCCCGCCGCTCATGCTGCCTCAATGGCGCTGAATGGCGGGGTTGTTTTTTATGTTGCGCCTGCAACGGCACTACCAGTCAATCAAATCTAAAGCGTGCGAATGCAGGTATTCGTTTGCTTTGGAAAAAGGCTTAGACCCAAAAAAACCGCGATAAGCCGACAGCGGGGACGGATGAGCCGATTTTATTACAAGATGGCGGTTTGCGTCTATAAATACGGACTTCTTTTGAGCATTGCCGCCCCACAAAATGAAAACCAAATTCTCACGATCTTCGGACAGCCGCTTTATAACCGCATCGGTAAAATTCTCCCACCCCCGCCCTTTATGAGATGCCGCCTTATGAGCCTGAACCGTCAATGTAGAATTAAGCAGCAGCACTCCCTGTTTTGCCCACGAGAGCAAATCAGCGCTCTTGCCGAGTTCTTTCTCTATATTAACCAATGACGGCGGCTTTCTGACGTTTGGCGGGACATAAAACGCCAAACCCTGAGCCTGCCCCGGCTCATGGTACGGATCCTGCCCGAGAATAACCACTCTCACGCTCTCGTAAGGAGTCATCTCAAAAGCTGCAAACATCTTTTCGCTCTGGGGAAAAACAACAGATGTTTTATATGCGCTGTCAACAAAGCCGCAAAGCCCTGCAAAATAAGGCTTCGAAAACTCTCCTCTTAAAACCTTTGCCCAATCCTGCGGCAGTTTGTGTTCAATGGTCAGCACTCAAGCACTCCTTGGGCATAACGGTCGTGACCCGAATAATCCTTCTCGATTTTTATGCCGGAAAAGCCGTACGACTTCATAATGTTCGCCACGGCTTCGCCCTGACTTTCGCCGATTTCCAGAAACACGGCGCCGTTCGGCTTGAGGACATTAAGCGCATCGGCAAGATAACGCTCATAAAAGTCAAGCCCCGAGACGCCGCCGTCCAATGCCAGACGCGGCTCAAAGTCCTTCACGCGCGGATCAAGAGTGTCGCAGACAGCGCTTTCGATATACGGAGGATTGGAAACAAGCACATCAACTATTTCGGGCTCGTCAAAATCGTCAAGGCCGTCCATTATCGCAAACCTGACGCGATCGGCCAGACTGCAGCGCACGGCGTTCGACTTGGCGAGAGTTACGGCTTCTTCACTTATATCTGTACCCAGAAAAACGCCCGGACCCCTGTACTCATGAGCGAGCGACAATATGATAGCCCCCGTGCCGGTGCCAACATCAACGATAAACGGCGGCGTGTCGAACTTTTTGGAGCGAAGCCAGTTCAGCGCGCGTGTAACGAGCTCCTCGGTCTCGGGGCGCGGTATCAACGCCCGCGAATCGCAGGTCAATGTCAGCGATCTGAAATCCCACTCGCCAAGCACATATTGAAGCGGCTCGTTTGCCGCCAGCCGGCGCATCGCGCGGCGCATCGCCTCTATATGCCTCTCTTCGACTTCACGCTCATAATACGGATGTAGAAACGAGCGCGTACACTTCAAAAGACGCGCCGCAAGCAGCTCTGCCGCGACAAAGGCGTCCGGGACGCCCTTTGAATCAAGATACTGAGAGCTTTTCGCTATAGCTTCACGCCAATTCATCAAAACGGCATGTCAAGATTGTCTGGATCGCCGAAATCCTCAGGCTCCGCCGGTGGAGGTACCGCCTCCGTCGATGTTCCGTCTGAATTCAGCACCTCGAGATTGATTCCCGTCAGATCGGTGAAATACTTAACCTGCCCTTGAGGATTGGTCCACTCACGACCGTCAATTGCAAAACGAATTTTTGCGCGCTGACCTTCTTTGAGCGTATCAAGCACGCGCGCATTATCTTTTTTGAACGTGAAGGGAATATGGGTTTTCCACTGCCCCGTGTAATCCACATCGTTAGTCATGACGACATCACGCTTGGTGAAACCGCTTGCAAAAGTCTGCATTGGAAGAATCTTTTCCACGACACCCGTATACTCGTATATTGCTGCCATTATCTGTTCCTCGATTGATCTTTAGTTTAACATATTATACTTGACGCTTTATGCCTGTGCAAACGACGCAATTCCCGCGACACCTTCATAACAGAAGGAATTGCAGAAACATCCATCACTGCAGCAGGCTTTTGAGAGAAGAGCCGGTACACGCCGGTAGCGCGCGCACAAGAAGTTTAAGGACGATTGCACGCTCATCGGATGAAAGCGAGGCAAAGTTGTCGAACCTGTCAGCCAGCTCAACCGCAAACCTGTCGAACCGGCCCCTCTCTTTGGAATTGTCGTCCTCGTCGAAGGGATAACTGCCCTCCCTGATCCAATTGCCGACAAGTTCGGCAGCCCTATCTTCGCCGAGAGCCGTAAAATGCTTTTTGATCACCTTCTTTGCGGCATCAAGATGGTTGCGCACTTCTACATTCAGCTCATCCATGACGAGCGCGTTTTCGGCCGCCAGCGCAGGAAAACGGTCGGAAAGCAGATATGCCGTGAAGCTCGAGCCGTGAGAACGCACTGACGCTGGAACCTCATGAAGCTGAAAACCATCGCTGCCGGCGAGAACAATGCGGCCGGAGCCAGCAAACTTGCGCTTCCACTCTATTATCTCAAGCTTCGCCTTGCCGCCGCCCGGCATTTCGATCGTGTAGTCGCATACGCGCTTTTGAACTATTATCGGAGTGACGGGAATGCCGTTGAAATATATCCGCACATCGGGATAGCTCTTGAGATATAAAGCAAATTTGGCGGCGAGCGACTGAACCGTCTCAGCCGTGTTAAGAAGCGAATCGCAATTGACCCGCGCGTTTGAAATATACACCTCGGTGCCTGTCGCCGGCCCTGAATTATTTTCGGCATCAAGCGAAAAAACGCCGGGCGACTCGATGCTGCCCGCAATCCTGTAAGAGAGCAGATCTCCGGCTATGCGGACCGTTGTGCGCCACTCGACGTTGGTGCCGAGAGCGAACGCCTTGAATCTGCCGCGCCCGTGACGGCCGTGAAGAGTGCGCTTATACGTCTCGGTGCCGTTGCCAAGGCGTTTCCAGCTGCCGCCGAGCGAACCAAACGTGGAGTCGGCGCGCAGGACATCCACGCCGGTGCCGTCATCGGAAATGCGTACCGACTCGACCGCGCCGAGAGCATTGGTAATAAGGTCTACACGCACTTCCTTTGCGTCGGCGTCAAGAGCATTCCAGATAAGCTCCTCAAGCGCCGAAACCGGAGTCGCCTTCGAAAGCGAGGCAATGTGATCGGCCTGAGCCTGGACATATATCTGCTTACTCATATAATGACATCTCCATCGCTTTTGACACCGACTTCTTCAACACTGTCTGCAGTAACTTTTTCAATCCTCAGACGAATGGACTCCAAGTCCTTGCGGCAATCCTCGACAAGGCCTCTGCCTTCCTCGAACGCCTCAATCATCTCGTCAAGTTTCATTTCGCCGGACTCCATCTTTTTAACGAGAGCCTCAAGCTTTTCCATCTTGTCTTCGAATTTCATGCGATTACTCTTGATGTTTTCAGAAAAATGTCATCTGCCCGGGAAGCTCAGAAAGCTTTTTTCGCGGGCGGCGCACCGCCTTAGACGGCGAATTGATGTCAAGCTCGTTGGCTTCGAGATTTTTCAACACCTCGGCCGCGCGCGCAACGACTTCGGCGGGCAGACCGGCCATCGCGCCTACGTGTATACCAAAACTCTTTTCGGCCACGCCGGAGGCGATACGTCTTA
>JAZOTG010000306.1:0-1908 GCA_045657505.1 Kiritimatiellia bacterium
AAAACAACAAATAACACTTTTTTCATATACCGATTCTCTCAATTTTCACTATTATACGCGGCGATATCCTTCATCCCATTCTTGCCCTACCGAGAACCAGCGCCTTTCGCCTCGGCCACGAGGTCAAGTGTTGCCCGCCACCAGTCATTCACAAGACGGCGAAGATTGCCCAGGCGCGACGGCTCTGGCAGAAGCTCGCGGCTCGCCTGACCTATTACCCCCACCGCCCGCTGATATTCCCAGAGTTCTCGGATATAGTCAAGCCGCGCCTCGGATGGAACAACTATCGGAGGAAATCCGGCGGCGAGAACAGGAATGTTCGCAAGAAGCCGGGCGAGACGACCGTTGCCGTCAAAAAACGGATGTATCCGCACAAACGCCACATGAGCAAAAAGATAAGCTTCCAATGCCGCCTCTTGCGTTTTTACGCCCTTTAGAAACTTGTTAAATGCCTTAAGCCACGCATCCATAAGTTTTGGCGTATCATCCGCCGCCGCGTATGGCATATAGATGCTTTTCCCGTTCTCGGCCCCGTACGTCCCGTTATCTTCGCGCTTCCAAGCGCCAACCGGCCGATAAATATCGCGCGACGCCTCTCCGACCACAATGCGATGCAATGTAAACAAATCATCGAGAGTAATCTTCTTCCTGCCGATGAGCGATTGGACGAAGTCAACTCCTTTCGCATGAGAGACAACATCCTGATGATCTTTGAGCGGCTTACCCTTCACTGTAAGGCCGTATTCCAAGACCGCCATCGTATCGCCAAGTGTCAGCGTATTGCCCTCAATCGAAGTCGAGTCATGCGTCCAGACGGCCTTCAGCTGCTTAAGAAGTTCATGTTTGCGCGTCTGCGAAATACCGTCGAGGAAACTCTTGTGCGACAAGCCATGAGTCTTCAAGAACGATGCTACGGCATTATGGGAGACAGTAAGCCCATGCCGAGACGTCATTTCCGCCGCAATGGCCCGAATGCTCGCTCCGCTCGCCTTAAGTTCCTTTATCTCCGCCTCGTATGGCGCAAGTTTCGACTGAAACGGCTTGCCGCGTGTAACAATTTTGCATCGCATAACGCCGATATTGTAACAAATATCTGCGCCAAAAACAATACTGAACTTGTTACAGAGCCTTACACGCGATTCTCTTGTACCCTGAATTCAGGCACAGCACTTTGGAGCCAGCGAGGTCGCATTGCGGATGGTCTCGAATTTTTGGTATAATACGCTGAAAAGGAGTCATGTGAAAAAGTATTTCTTGATAATGGGCGCCTTCATGGCGATGTCGGTTTCAGCGAATGATTTCGTCGGACTTTGGACCACGGTAGACGACGAAACCAAGGAGCAGAAGAGTGTCGTACGCATCTATCGGCACGGTGACAGGTATTTTGGACGCATTGTGAATCTGTTCAAAAACAAGGACGCTGTCGCCAAACTTCCGAGTTCACCGAAGATCCTCGGACTCGACATCATCTGGAACATGACGAAAGACGGCAAAAACCTTGACGGCGGCAAAATCCTCGACCCGAAAAAAGGTAAAGTATATTCTTGTGAAATTTGGCGCGATGGAAAAAACCTGATCGTGCGCGGCAAGATCGCTTTTCTCGGGCGCAACCAGACATGGCTTCCGTATAACGGCGAACCGTTGCCGCAAGCGGACGAACCTTTCGTGCCAAATATTCCCCCGATTAAATAGGAGTCGGCAGAGCGCCCCCACGCGCTTTTCCGATTCCTTCAGCCTTATCCCTATTTCGTATAAACCTATTCCTTTACTCGCGCTCTCTTACAGCTGGTCAACCACGGCGGAAACTTTTGCCGCAAGAGATTCAGGCAGCCGCCACATACCGACATTGCCGCAAGTCGGAGGCCAAGCGGGCTTAGGAAGACAATACTCAGGAACAAATCCTTGGGT
>JAZOTG010000307.1:0-2434 GCA_045657505.1 Kiritimatiellia bacterium
AGGTGGTGAAGGCTGCGTCGAAAAAAGATGGGTTTGATATGTCGATTTGTGAAGTTCTTTTTGAAGCGGGAGAGGTGAAATCGCTTCATGATTATGTAATTGCGCGATATGATGATATCTATAATGTTTATCGATGTACCGGCATGATACCGCTCGGAAAGAAGTTATTTAAGGCTGGCGATCCTCTATTGGCTTGTATATTTTTGCGAGGTGCGATCTTTTATCTGATGAGCAGGGGGAATTCTAAATATTATTCTGATATTCATATGCATCTGCGAACTTTAGCCGAGATGTCTCAGGCGGTATCTGATTGGGAGTCTGTAGAAACTCCAAGTGAATTTAACGCGGGTTTTTCCGCGCAATTCGCGAGTCGAAAATCGTTTTGGTTTTGAGTTGGGACACAAAGTATCCAATCTCTTATCCCACTCTGTGTCTGATGATACACGATATAGGTAGTTTAGAAAATCGGGCCAACTAAAATTCTATGAAATCTAAAGGTGAAATCATTGAGGTGCTTTGCAATGAAGTAGGCGGGGCGGTTTATGCCGGTGAATACGATGCTTCATTGATCGGGCGCGAGTTCGTTCATTTTAAGGGCGGGCGTTACCGGCTGTTGGGATTCGCCCGCTTTTCGGAGGGCGAGGAACTGATGGTCGTATATCAGACGCTTTATGGAGAATCGGGGATGTGGGTGCGCCCGGCGAAGATGTTCTTCGAGAATGTTACGCGCGATGGTGTTACGCAGCCGCGATTTAGACCTCTTTGAGCTACCACCGCATTTATATAAATGCGGTGGTAGCAAGTTGATGACATAGAGTGAAAGTGGTATTATGCCAGTTTGTCAACAAGTGGACCACAAGGTAAAATGCAATTCTTCAAAAGGAGAGACACGATGGTAAAGCACGTTATTTTTTGGAAATTGAAAGATGGAGGAAAATGGTGAAGAAGAATTTCGGAAAAAAGAACTGGATGTTTCCGATGCCGGTTTTGATGATCGGCACATATAACGAAGACGAAACGCCGAATATGATGAACGCCGCGTGGGGCGGTGTTACGCTTGAGGATGAAATAACGATCTGTATCGATACCGGGCATAAGACGTGGGCGAATATCGCCGCGCGCAAGGCGTTTACCGTCGCTTTCGGTACGGCCGACACCGTCCGCGCCTGCGATTATCTCGGAATTGTTAGCGGCAATGATGAACCAAACAAGGTCGCGAAGAGCAGATTTTCTGCCTCGAAGAGCGAGTTTGTTGACGCGCCGGTGATGGCGGAGCTCCCGCTTGTTCTCGAGTGCGAACTTGTTTCGATGAACGAAGAGAATTGCAACGTCATCGGTCGCATCCGCAATTGCGCGGTTGAAGAGTCGGCACTTACTGACGGCAAACCCGATGCGGCTAAAATGCAGCCGATATGTTATGATCCCTGCGCACATGTATACAGGCTTATGGGTGACGTGGTTGCCAAGGCATTTTCGTGCGGCAAGGAGATATGACCATGCACTCATTACGGCTTTAGTGGCAGGCGCATTTCTCGACGATCATGAGATTGCCTTCGGGGCGTCCATTTCGCGCTCCGGCTATTTTTGTGATGGCGCGCTCAGCGTTGGGGCTGGTATCGCCCATCCATATAAGGAAATTGATGGAATGCGCCGTAAAAACAAGAAATGCGCTCAACCTTTCGATAGGCCAAACGCACTTTTAAGATGGTGGAGATAAGGGGAGTCGAACCCCTGACCTTCTCAATGCCATTGAGACGCTCTACCAACTGAGCTATATCCCCAAAAAGAAAACGCCATAAATGATAACATATTGCATTGGCGAATGCAAGCGTTTATTTAAGGAAGATTTGTGCTGCGTTTGCGGTTGGGGATATCTGACCGAACGCATAGCGATAGGGACGTCTGGAAACTTGCGCACAGAGGGTGTTGTTTAGTATAATATTGACTCATTTTTTGGGAGAGAAAGCCATGTCCGAGTTCAAATTGACAGATCCTTACGGGACGGCGCCGTCGAAGCCGCCGTTCAACCAGAGCGTTTCAACGGGCGTTCCCTGGCACAACCTGCCGATTGTGCGTGAATACACGCTCGGGCAGCTTCTCGACCAGACGATAGCGAGATGCGGCGAAAACGACGCCGTGGTGTATGCCGACCGTGATTTTCGCCTTACGTGGTTCGAATTCGGCGAAGAGGTCGATCTGCTCGCAAAGGGTCTCATGGCCCTTGGAATCAAGAAAGGCGAGAAAATCGCGCTTTGGGCGACGAACGTTCCGCACTGGGTCGTTCTGATGTTCGCCGCCGCGAAGATCGGCGCAGTGCTGTTGCCTCTCAATACGAACTACAAGTCGCAGGAGATGGACTTCGCCCTCAAGCAGTCCGACGCCGAGAACCTTTTCGTGATCAACGGCTTCCGTGACTGTGACTACGTGCAGGTGA
>JAZOTG010000308.1:0-9480 GCA_045657505.1 Kiritimatiellia bacterium
GACTGCCGAAGGAAACTCCAGCGGGCAGAATGAATCTTTTGCAACCTTACCGGTGCTGCCGATATCCTGCCACGGGTCTGCTGATGAAGTGCGCCACTGCACTTTCCACGATGCCGGTATGCGGCATTCGCCACGCCCCGTATCGTCAAACCAATATACCTCAACGCCCTTAATCTCAAGAGGCTTTATGAAATCGCACTGTACCCACTCTTCGGTGCCACGGCGCGGCCAGAATGTAAGGCGATTTACAGAATGGTCGTCCGACGACTTAGGCGCGATGCCATCAACAATTGAACCAAGCACATCATTTTCATAGCAATGCGACGCTTTCACGGCAATATCGGGCGCCGCGGGAAGGAACCATGTCTGCATATCGTTACCAGGCTTGCGATTACCCCATGCACAGTACGGAATGAGCGTCACGCCATTTGACGACTTGAGCGAGAGGAACTCCTGCCCGCAGATATTAATTGTTGATTCGGTAAATGTTGCATCGTTAGGAATTGCTGCGTGAAACGCGCTTCCACCATTATCAAACCCTTCTGCGCAATAAACGATTGGCCCGCGCTCAACCGCCAAGCGACCTCTGTCGTCAACAACATTCTCATGCGCCTTCGTGCGGCGAACAGGCATATTCATAGAAATCTCCACGACATCGCCTTTAGCCCACGCACGATCGAGAATAGCATAACCCATTGATCTTTCCGCGTCGACAGCCTTGCCATTAACCCTTACACTGAAGTCGGAAGCGCTGCCGGGGACAATATGCTTGTAAAGATCACTCGCGACCGGGCGTCCTACGCACCAACCTGGCACGCGAATTTTAAGAGCAAATTTTGCTCCGTCAGCAGGCGGCGTTACACTGATGCTGACATTGCCACTCTTAGGGTAGTCAGTCTTTTGGGCAAGTTTAAGTTCGCCGCACGGCAATGTAAGTTTGACATTGCTCTCGATGAACAAATTCACATACGCTGCGTCGCCACGCATAGCATAGGCAAACTGCCCAATCTGTGGAATGAAGCGCACAACATTAACGGGACAGCAAGAAGTACCGAACCATCTTGAACGCTTATATCCTCCACTTGACGCCATAGGATTGGGATAGAAGAATTCATCACCGCTAATGGATACGCCGGAAAGAATACCATTATAAAGGGCACGCTCAACAACATCCATATACTTGGAATCGCCAGAGGCCCTAAACAAACGTACATTCCACAAAGCGTTGCCAATGCCTGCACATGTTTCAAGATATGCTTTTTCGTTTGGCAACACATAGTTCGCAGCGAACGATTCACCACGCCTACGGCCGCCGACCGAGCCCGTAAGATGAAGCTTCTTTTTTGCCACATTCTGCCAAAGAGCCTCAAGTGCCTTTGCATATGCGCTATCACCCGTACGCTGTGCTACATCCGCCATACCACAATAAAGGTATGTTGCGCGCACGGCATGGCCTACCGCTTCCTCCTGGCACTCTACTGGCTGATGATTCTGATTATACGATCCTGGGGCGAAATCAGCATCGACAAGTCTGCCGTCAGGCAAAAACACCTTGCCGTCGCTCGACTTTACGCCACGGCCGCGACCTGCAAGAAAATGGCGAGCCAAATCCACATATCGCTTGTTACCTATTGCATCCGCCAAACGGCAAAGCGCCAGCTCAATTTCCTGATGACCAGGCACATCCTTCAACTGTGTAGCCCCAGGGCCAAATGTGCGGTCAACGAGATCGGCCGATTTAACAGCAACATCAAGAAGAGTGCGCTCGCCCGTTGCCGCATAATAGGCAACAGCCGCCTCGTAAAGATGTCCTACGTTATAGAGCTCATGACTCTCGCGGCAATTGCTCCAACGCGTAGGACCGGTCATATGGTCTCTTCTATAGCCTAACGTGCGCGCGGTATAAAGATAGCCGTCAGGCTCTTGCGCCTTCGCAATCCAACTAATCAGATCATCAACGTACTTTTTAAGCTCGGCATCGGGATGCGTAGCCAACACATATGCAGCGCCTTCAATAACTTTAAAGACATCGGAGTCGTCATACGGAATACCTCTAAAGGTATTCCATTCGCGCTTTGCCGCACTTTTAATGTTGGGTATTCTCGTCTCCTCGCATTTCTTAAAGTTGTCTCTGATCGTAACGAGCCTATTAGTCTCAACCCTCGGATACCAAAAGCCGCCTGTGATTTCGACATCGGTGATTTTAGGCATCGCATACTTATAACCATCTGCAGCTAATTGCAATGTTGCCATAGCAGCAACTGCAACGAGGCTCGCAGAATATGTCTTTTTCTTAAACATTAGTAACTCCTTGCTTTTCTCCAAATTTATCGAACAATAATACGCAGTCCCGGCAAACTAATGGGCTGCATCACAGGGAATGCCTCTGCATAAGCCTCTGCCTCGGCAGAAGTCCAAACATTTGTGCAAAAACGCACATCTTGAAAAGCAAGCCCAGACGACGAATCTACCATTTCCACATATGGCGGATTGTATGACTCGTTGCCGTTGTTACTTACGTCGTGGGGATTTACATCGTATACTCCGCCATAACGCAACATTTCGGGCATTGAGCGGTCTGAAGAATCGCTATCGGTGATACTACCGACATAATCTCCATCCCAATAAATTGCAAACACTCCTGTTTTGCCGTAGCCGCCAGCCTTCGCCCTTCCATTGCGTTGATGAGAGATTACAAGGGTATGGAACATATTAGTTGTATCGCCAAGATTATCTATTGTTACTCTTGCGTTACACACATTGTATTCTCCTGCTCCACCGCCCCAATGCTGTGCCATTGCTATGAAAAGTCCATCCGAAGAATTCTTAGTCGTGGCAATAGTCAACGCTTTGGTCAATTCCTTTATGCTACCAAGAGCCATCAATATAGCATTGCCCTCTGTCACAACCGGGAACTTTACGCTCATTGCCAAAGTCCAATCACGTTCATATCCGCCGTCGACAGAACCGAGTCGAGTGTAGTCGGGGAATGTTGCACCACGCGAACCATTGGTCGGCCCGGGCACCCTCGTTCCACTACCAGCCATAGGCACATCGGTGCTATCAATAAAGCCATCGCCTTCGATTATGCACTTGCCCTTAGTAAAATCGTGCCTAAAGTGATAGTCGTTTATATCTCCCGATGTGGCTTTTGCGGCCGGATACATAGAAGCATACTCCAATACCTCGGCACCGGTAAACTTATAAGAGAAGAAACGGATGTCCTGATATGCAACATCTGGGTTGGCAATTGTTTCCGGATAAGTACAAGGAGTATTATCTATGCTACAAACCTTAAAGTGCGTGGTTCCAAATCGAATTGCATCACTAAAACGCTTATCCGATCCCATGGCGTGCAACGAGTTAAATTCGCCTACCAATATGCCGTCCCAAAAGAGCTTGATTTTCGCATCACAAGCACGATGCACGGCAACTAATGAATGGAACATGTTTGTCGTATCTCCAAGGTTCGTCAATTCCAATCTTGCCGGAACATTTGGCTCATACCCCGTACTCCATCTCTGAGCAATATGATTTTTCAAAACGCCTTCGGTTGATGAAGCGACAAGGCGATACTCGCGCGAAACATTTGTATCACCGCCGAGCGCCACCAAAAGCGAATTGTCGACTGATGTGGACTTGACTGACATAGCAAGCGTCCAATCACCGTTCATCAGCGTTTTGCCGTTAGAAAACTTTATCTCGCCGCATGGGTGCACCGCGGTACCGAAACCATTTGTCCCATGCACAGGAACAAAGCCCATCCAAGATTCCGTTACACGGCTGATTGATGTATCATTGTTAAGTAGCGCCCCGGTACCATTGGAAAAATCATACCTGAAAACGCTATTCTTAAATGTGTCATTAGGTGTAATAAGGGCTTTAGGAAGCTTATCAGGACCAAGAGAAATATTCTCCTTTATCTGCTGACGCGTAAGTGCCGTCTTCCATACGCGCACTTCGTCAAAGCTGGCCTTAGGGTTGGAATCTCCGTAAAAGCCGCGACCGAGCATGAACTCGTAATCATCCTCAAACGAAGCCGTAGTCCATGAACCAATCGGCTCAAAATTATCTCCGATAAAAGTACCATCCGCCTTGTGAACGATTTGCTGTACATATGCATTACCGTTGCCGTCAGGCTGAACCACAAGCACCATATGACACTTTTCATTCGTAGGGAATTGCGCTTCTGGCATCAATACCTTGTTGCCTGAACCCAAATATACTCCAGAGGCTACCGCCTTGGTCGGATTGAAAAATGGCCTGTGGCCGTCATGATAGGCTACATGCAAACCCTTGCGACCGTCATTCGTGCCCTTAAAACCAATCGAGAAGCACGGTCTCCATATCTGAAGGTCGCGAAGCGTTGTCCAAAGTTCAATGGTAAAAGGAGTGTCGCCTAAATCGCGCGGGAAAAGGTTCTTGCCGAGATCAATCCACGAACGGTCAGCACCGCCATCACCATCTGTCAATGAGATTTCAGTATTGCCATTTATAAATGCCATATTAGCTTTGTCTCCACCTTGCAATACGGCATGGCGCGTACCTACGCTATCCTCGAGGCTTCCGTTAAAACTCCATCGATGCATAAGGCTGTCCGTCGCAACCGACTCGCGTGTTGTAGCTGCCGGAGACGCCTGTGCATAAAGCCCAACCTCGTCTGCAGAAAGCGCCCGCGAGTAAAAACGCACGTCTTGATATGCTGCGAGTTTGTCTTCCTCTCCATTATGAAAATCATTTATATCGCCAAAACCACCATGGGCGCCGAGGAGCTGAAAACCGTTTCCGTAGGCGCGGCCTTCGCAGCTATTAGACGAATCAAAAGTTTGAATCAGTTTCCCGTCCCAGTAAATCTTGATTACTCCGCCCTTCCTATTGGCATTTCTTGCAACATGCACAGCAACCAAGGAATGGAACGTATCAAGCATATCGCCAAGGCCCGTTACTTTATTAGCATCTGCCGGGATATAATTCTTTGCGGTCCCGCCCCCCCAATTTTGGAATATTGGAAGATATAGCGCGCCGGGAGTTGAAGATGAGGCGACAACAAACATCTTTTTGCCAGAGTTTTGAATTGAGCCAAGCGAGAGCAGAACAGCCTTCTCCGCATTTGACGGCTTAACTGACATAGCAATCGTCCAGTCGCTGTTAAGAACGTTATCGCCATCATGAATACTGCCAAAGCCTTGCGCAAACACTGCTGTATCAGGGCCATTTGAACCTAATACAGGAGTATCATTTTTATATACACCTGCAGGATCGCTACCATTGTTGCCTGTGAACTTGCGCTCGCCAGTGGTGAACTCATGTTTGAAATAAGTATCATCTATTGTTGCGCTCGCAAAAGACTCTGGTAATGCGTCTGGTCCGGCGGAAATATTGTTAACAATATCATCAATTGCCAACGCCCCTTCCCAAACGCGTACTTCATCGAAATTCGCCTTTGGATCGTTATCGCCATAAAAATTACGGCCAAGAGCAAACGATTCTTGAATAATTGAACTTGTTGTCCAATTATCATACACTCCTGCCGTAAACCCAACGGGTGCCCCTGTCAATGCGTTATGAATATAAACTTCGGCAGCGGCTCCATTATTATCCCCACGCGGTCTTACCACCACAACGAGGTGATATGTTCCGCCATTTTCTAATGCCGTATAGCCGATTCTATAATCAGCATTAACCCCTCCCATTGGCTTGAAGGCTGGAGATTTAATACCGGGATTATAAAAGGCGACCAATATACCTTTATTGGATTGCCAGTCTGTAACGTCACGCTTGCCAAGAGTAAAACATGCCGAATAATTCGTAACCTCACGCAATGTCGTCCACATCTCAATAGTAAAGGGCTTATCGCCTTCAGGAAGTAGGCCGGCTGCGCCATCAGCATTTAATTCCACCCATGAAGTGCCTTTACTGCCGCCGGCAAGACTAATGGCGGTATTGTTATTAATATATGTAACATTACCTTCTGTCTTACCGTGTTTCGTGCCAATACTATCCTCGGCATTTCCATTAAAACTCCAACGATGAAGGAGTGTCGGCGCGGCAAATGCCCTTATTGTTCCGACTGCCAATATAGCAAGCAATAATCGTTTCATGTTTTCTCTGTTTCTTTTTGGTGTTTATTAGTAAAGTTTATTTCCGTATACAAGTATCTTTGAGAGATGGAAAAACTCATTCTTGCTGTCAGGTGTGCGGCGCACCCGAACATATTTTGCACGGGCAGCCTTATCTCCGAGTTCGACTCTATATGTGTCACGAACTGTCGAGTCGGTATACACCGTCACCCAGTCATTTCCATTCTCCGATATCTGCACCTCAATGGGCACCTGGCGAGGCCTGCATCCTACCGATGTCTTGTTCTCTATCAATACGCCTCTTATTGTACAAGGACCGGCAAGCACAACCGTCGCCCACGGCGCATTCTCTCGATTGGTATGGAACGCATTCCCGGTAAAGAACGCAGCGTTCAGTGCCTTTGGATATGTTGTCGGTGATTGCCAACGATGAAGGCTTGAAGTTTTCAAGAGCCCGTCTGCGGAAACAAGCACACCGCCAAAATCACTTTCGGGATATGGCTTGCCATTAACTTTCGACGGGTTTAATTTTTCCTGTACGTCAGCAAACTGGCGGAACGCCATAATGTTCTCGCTCTGCGATGCCGACAAAATCAATTTACCAAAATCAATTGCGGGCTTATTCTCGCCACCCTTCTCCGTAAATGACAAAATCGCTTTTGTAAAGCGCGACATGCGCTCATTGTCATTCATCATGAACTTTGCAGTCGTTGTAAGCATCTGGGAGAAGTAATCCTTCGTGCCAATCTGAACCTCAAGCGCAGCAAGAAGCACGCGCTCTTTGAGTTTGTCGCTTGCGTTAAGCGGCTTTGTCCATCTTTCAACATAAGCATCGATAAAGCCGTCTTCCTGCACCTTCTTGCCGCCTTGTTTCAAACGCGGCATAATGCGTATTATTTCCTGTGCAAGTTCATCGTTACCTTGTTCTTTGGCAACTCGCTTAAAATATTGAGTGAGAATTTCCCAAAGCGGATTACGCCAATATTGGAGCGAGCCTACGCATGAATCAATAAACTCGCGATGCTCCTTAATTGGACGGGCCTTACGGCAAATCCACTCGCTTGCGTCGCGCCATGCCACATAATGCGTCGGCCACGCTTTGCAAGCCTTGGCATAAAGCTCATAAACTTTATCGGCGGCAGCTCCTTCGTCTGTGGCAAGATTGACCATCTCGAGAATACGGTCCGCGTTAAGACGAGTCTCGCGCTCACCCTCGAATGTTCCCTCGTGCGCCTCGATATACTGGTACGATCCGCCGTCACGGTAAGAGAAGAGATTGGCGCTGAAACCTGTGGCCGGACTAATGCTATAGTTGATAACCCAATCTCCATTTGGCAAGCGGCGCGTAAGCGCACAATGCGCCGGCTGACCAACCGGGCATGACGGCAGGCCGTGAGCATTACCGCAGGCCGAGCCAAACTTTGAAAGCTCACCGCACACACCGCCTATAATAGGCGTATAACTTCTCAAAATCCACTCGTCCGCGGCGCGCCACGACTGATAATAAAGCGGACCGTGAACAGTCTCGCCGAAGCAATTGTCCTGCCTCCATGGGACTATCCAGCAAGTGCCGCCATATCCATTTAATGAAACATTGACATAGTTATCAAAAAATCTTTGCTGATCTGCAAGCTCACCGGCATAATTAAATCCGCGTTCCGTTCCGGCGGGATGGCTGGGACCTGCTGTGTGATTGATAGCAATGCGCCATTGCCATACAGGCTGCGACAACGAAAGTTTGTGCAAACGCTTCGCTAAAGCGGTTGTGCGATACGCATCTAAAAAGTCAGCAAGAAACGCCTCGTCTTTTTTGGGATGAACAAGCGCAAGCGCAGTCATAAAACGGCGAGCCGCCCCGTCTTCTCCCTTGTACCAACGGCCGCCGTCCTGGAAGACAATAGACTCAAGCGCAAGAATTGCGCTCTTCCAATCTGAACATACGCCGCTCCACACAAAATCCTCCATCCACACGCGATCGTTAAAAAATTCTTTGATGAACTTCTCTGACCCAGGACGCATATGAAGCTCATCCCAACCATCTTTGCCAATACGGCGCAGAACCGCATACCTTGCAATCGCAAGCTTCTCTGCTTCTGTATACGACTTTGAGGACTTGCTATACGAAAGACGCTTTTCAATCGCATTAAGTTTAAACTTAGGCGGATTTTTTTTAGCTGCCTGCGGACGCGGCAAAACTTTAGCAGCGCTCGTGCGAGGACGCTTTTCAAACTTCTCTCCGTGAATTATCAAATAACCCAATGCACACTGCCCCCAAACGGTGTCACGACCCAGCGCAAGGGCATTGCGCAAGATCGCCTTGTTGCTTTCGAGCCGAGACTCGTCTGTGCGCCATAACGCATACTCGGCGATATCAAAACACTGACGCTGGACAACTGTAAGCGGATTAGTGGGTATTGCCCTAAGAGTCTGAATATATTTCTTGCCGCCCTCAAAATCTTTTTTAATACGGAAGTCTGTAGCCTTCTTGACCAAATCCACGCCATAACCCATTTCAAAGCGACGTTTCCAGCCGTACTTATCATCCTTATCAGCCTTAACTATGGCATCCCACTGCTCTTTATACGACAAAGGCCCCTTCCTCAACTTTTCCTCGTTGAACTCGCCGACCTGTGCACAGAGCAGATTAAAACCTTGACCGTATGCATCTAATGACTTGGCCGCATCAGTAGTAGTCTTACCTTTTTCAAAGAAAGACTCTACCTGTTCTTTAACTTTTATGGTCTCAAATATCTGAGAGATCAGCTTGCCGGCTGTAATATCGTAAGGTATATTCTCAAGCTGAGCAAAAAAGCGGCGCGGAGTTGCACTTACGCATGTAATTGCCGGAAAGCGACGGGATGGAACATATAAGTCTTTTAATTTTTCATTGGCCGCCTTAACCTCGGGCGTTGGAAAATCCATATCGTCAAAAACAGCAAACTCAAAAGCTCCGCCAAACGCATCCCTGAACTCTTTGCTCTCAAAAACTTTACGGACATAATCGCCGCTCTCGCACCAATCACTTCCGACTTGCAATACAAGCAAACACTTTGACGACTCGAACGCACCATAAGCCCCTATGCACAAGAATGCAAGGCACAAGCTTACAAACGTCGTCACTGCCGCGTTTATTGATTTTCTCATATTATCCTTTCCTTTCGTTTTAACATAAAATTATTGCGCGAGTTTCTTGCCGTATACAAGAATTTTATTTAGATGGAAGTAATCGTTCTTTACCTCCGGTGTACGCCTAACTCTAACAAACTTTGCATACGGAACCTTGCCAGTGACATTTACCCTGTATACGTCACGGACAGCAGCGTCCTCGTAAACAGTTCTCCACAGACTTCCATCGGCTGAAACCTGTATCTCAATGGGCACCTGACGAAGCTTAACCCCC
>JAZOTG010000309.1:0-6659 GCA_045657505.1 Kiritimatiellia bacterium
AGCTCCTTGCCCGCCATCGTGTTGTCGTTTGGATAAAGAACCTTTGTGAGATTCTCAGCCAGAACCTTGCTCTCAACGGCTTCAACGTAAGAGCCCTTGTTAAAGTCGGCGAGATCAAACTCGTCAACCGCTTTTGCCGACCAGAGGCGGAGCGTGTTGACGGCGTTTTTTATACCCACGATCGGCAAATCGTACGGAACACCCTGCACCTGTTCAGCCGGCACCCAGCGCCATTGCAGACGCCCACGCTCGCTAACGCACTCGACATGCCCGCCGAAATGCACATGCTGCCCATATTCGGGCCTCTCCATCTCCCACGGGTAACCGTCCTTGAGCCAGCCGTCCGGCTCCTCCACCTGGCTGCCGCCGACAATCTTCTGGCGGAAAATACCGTAATCGTAGCGCAGCCCGTAACCGAGGCCTGCGAGATCGAGCGTAGACATTGAATCGAGATAGCAAGCCGCCAGGCGGCCGAGACCGCCGTTGCCGAGCCCCGCATCGGTTTCGTAGTCACGCAGATCATTCCAATCGATGCCGTACTCTTTAAGCGCTTCGCAGCAAAGCTGGTCGGCCTTGAGATTGATGACATTGTTGCCAAGCAGACGCCCCATAAGAAATTCAAGCGACATGTAATAGACGCGCTTCGTATTCTTATTGCGGTAATTGGCCTGTGTATTAATCCAGCGCTCTACGATACGGTCTCTAACGGCATTCGCAAACGCCGTATACTGATCGCGCGGTGTTGCACGCTCGATATCCTTCGCCAGAGAATACCTAATATGCCAGGCAAAATCCTGTTTAAGACCTTCAACCGACATTTCCACTCTGCGGTCGTTTTTTTTAGAACTTTTCTTTTCCATATTTTCCCTATCTGACACCCGGGAGCGACCCCGTTGAATCTTATTTGAAAATCTTTTTAAGAAGTTTTCCACCCTCTTTTACAGTATCAACCAGCTCTCCCGGCTTTGCCAATTCCGAAACGGCCTCCACTCCGAGCGAAATCTTCTCGCCTCCGTAGACTGCAACGCGCAAAGCCTGACCGCAACCTATATTGACCTTATCGGCCGATGCGCAGAGCGCGTCGAGAACCTTGCTTACGGCATCGCCTTCACTTGCTCCGCCCTCGCCCTTGCCAATATCGAGCACCTCAACATCGGGCAACGATACCGTGACAGGCCCCCACTTGATTACAGTGTTTTTAAGAAACACCCTGTCAATCACGACTTTTTTACCGCCGCTCTCCGCACTGCTCTGTTCAGGCTCTTTTTTTGAAGCTTCCTTTTCTTCTCCTGAAACACTGTCGGATATCTCACGGATGTTCGAGTATGTCAAATCTCCGTACAGATTCAAGTCGCTAATTACAATTTCATTTATGCGCACGGTATCCGAAAGTGCAGAAGATGCAGAAAACCTGACATCGAGCGATGAAAAACTGACCGCATTTGTAACGGGGGTTCGAGCGCCCGGAACGATGCTGTCGTGCGCCGCACTTGCGGTTTTGGACACAATATCTGCGGCAAGCGTAACAAGGCTGGACTTTTTGCCGTCGTTCTTCGCCTCCTCAAAAAATCTCTTTGGGTTTTGCAGCGCGACATCCGCAATATGCAAATCGCCGGAATAGAGATTTACATCGAACTTTCCGATTGAAAAACCTGTATCGGTCATGTCTGACACCACCGAGGGAGCAAACCGCTCAACTGCCGGCCCCATCCAGAGCGGATGCGCCGCCACAAAGACAACCGCCAGAAGAACAACAAGCAGAAGCACTGAAAAAACTATTTTAACGACTCGCATTTCGCCCCCGTCTCTTTAACTATTTTACATCTTCAACAACAATTTTTGTGCGATACTTGGCTCCGGGCGGACCAACTTCAATATTGCGGGGCGCCCAACGCTCGCCGAATTTTTTCAGGCTCGTGCAAAACAGCTCGCGCACAACTTTGCCGCCTGAAAGCTCGTGAGCCTGAAGCATCGCGCCCGTGCGCTTGTCAATCCATATACGCACAGAGCGATCTCCGTTTTTAAGCAGCACGACTCTGCATAATATGCCCTGCGCTGTTTCAGACTCCTTTTCGGCATCAAACGCGATATCCTCCCACCACAGATAATCAAGTGTCAGATCGCTCCATGTGATGTCCGTATCAAGCAGTCGCCCCTCTTTTTCGAACGAAACGCCCGCGCCCTTGCCGTCAAACATTTCAAGCTCGGTTTTACCGCCTTTACGCTTCAATACATAGCGGTATGCGGCAATCTGCGTGCCGCGACGACTACGACGGTTTATATGCCCCGATATCTCCACATCCGACGGCACCATACTCCGACAGCCGGCAATCATATCACGCGCCGTGGCAGTTTCAGAAAAGACCGGCTTTTCCGTCAAAGCATCGACTACCGACGGCTGCGCAGATGCAACCGTGGCGGCAAAGAAAACTGTTGCAAGGAGCATTGTCATTTAAGAAGTTTCTCCAACGTTTCATCGATCGGGCCGCCGTAATACTGGCGGGCATTATCGTAATACCTTTTAGCGTCATCCTTGCCGGCCGGACCGCGCGACTGAAGAATAAGTTTGGCTAAATTGTAATAACCGTGATATTTGCGCGGATTTGAACGTATAACTTGATGAAGAGTGTCTTCGGCAGCCTTGTAATTGCCTTGAGCGGCATAGACCGCCGCTTTAAGATTTAATGCGGCGGCGTCATTGGGCATCGCAGAAAGCAGATCGTCAATTGTCAAAAGCGCGGCAGCGTAATCTTTGTTCTTCAAGTCGCTGGCGGCAATCATCAGCAACGTCTTGCGGTCGGCACCCTTTCTCTCCAACGGGGCCTGCTCCTGTTTCTTGACGCTGCCCTCGTTTTTTGAGACCTTCCTGCCGTCACCCTTTGGTGCAGCCTCTTTTTTTTCTACTTTCTTCTCCGCTTCCTTCTCAGGCTTTTTCTCGCCCTGCGAGAATTGCGCGTTCGCCTTTTTGGAATCGCCTTTAAGCTTCGCGTATTTCTTTTCGAGTTCGCTTGTATCGGTTACCGCCACTGCACGGGCATTTGCCGAGGCCTGCCCGAGATAAAGGGAGTTTATAGCCGCCGACACATACGCTTTTTTATTTCGAACGGTGGCAAACTCGGACGTCGCCGCTCTTTCGGGATGCTCAAGCTCAAGACGCTCCAATTCCTGCAGCGCCTGCTCATAATCCTTAATCGCCTCTTCCACCTGGTTTTTAGCCGCCTTGTCTGTAGCCGAATCGATAAGGACTGAAGCCTTCTCCATAAGCTCGGACATTCTCGGCGGCTTGTCCTTCTCTTCGTCTTCGCCAAAAGGCCAGTACCAAGAGGCGAATGCACCCGTAAACACGTTGCAAAACAACAAAAATGCTAATAAATGTCTCATCATCGAATATTATACCAAAAAAGTATTTGAGGCCGCACTTTGTTTGAGCGACTCTACGAGTATTGCCGCAGCCGCAGCCTCCGCATCCTTGCGACTGCCCGAAACCCCGCGCGCCGAACCCAATCCTTCAACAATCACATCAATTGTAAAAACGGGGCGATTGCTCGTGCCGCCCACCTTTACAAGCCGGTATGTTGGCATTCGCGGAGGCTTCATCGACTGAGTCAAATGCTGCAGTTCCGACTTGGGATTGCCGTCGAGTTCGCCAAATACCGAGTTGGCCGACAAACCAAGGCTGTCAAACACCGTTCTTGCCGCCTCAAGCCCGCCGTCAAGCCATGCCGCCCCGATTACCGCCTCAACAGCATCCGCAACCGTCTTTGAATTCGCAGCGAGATCGCCCGCCCCTTTATTTCGCTTAAGTCTGTTAACAATGTCCGTCTTGGCGGCGGCGGCACACAATGCGGACGTTGAGACCATATGCTGGCGCTTGCCCGTAAGTTCGCCTTCCTTGACATGGGGATTATTTGCAAACAGCCAGTCTGTAGCCAAAAGGCCGAGCACGGCATCGCCGAGAAATTCCAATCTCTGATTATCCTTGGACTTTGGCGATGTCATTCGAAATGACGGCGTAGTCAAAGCCTCGTCAAGAAGCGACTCGTTCTTAAATTTATATCCGAAAATTACTGAATCGTTCATTGCGGCAAAAGCGGCGAAGCATCCGCTCCGCCGCCGTAAAACGCGCTTTATTCACCTTGGACAATCGACGCGTGATAACTCTGCAGCGAGCGCACCTCGCCAAGCCCGCGCATTGCCGCCGAGATGCCCTCGGCCGCCGCGCGCGCCGCGGCAAGAGTCGTCAGGTACGGTACCTTGTATTTGATGGCCGCCTGACGAATGCGGCAGTCGTCGGCCCGCGCATCGCGGCGCCCGCTGGGCGTATTGACTATCAGCTTGACCTCGCGGTTCTTGATGGCATCGAGCACATCGGGGCGGCCCTCGCCGATTTTGGCGATGATCGAGCCCTCTACGCCGTTTTTCTTTAGATATTCGATTGTCCCATCGGTTCCGACAACCTCAAAACCAAGTTCAACAAAAGCCTTGATGGCAGATGCCGCTCCCTCCGGTTTTTCGGAAAGCGAGACAAGAATTTTGCCCACGGTTGTCGGCAACGGCGAAAGCGCCGCTTCCTGCGACTTGAAATATGCAAGGCCGAATGTTTCGGCAAGTCCGAGCACTTCGCCCGTGGAACGCATTTCAGGGCCAAGGACAGGGTCGACCTCCGGGAATTTGTCGAACGGAAGCACAGCCTCCTTGACGCCGAAATACGGAATCATACGCTTCTTGTCAAGACCGAGCGATTTGACCGTCTCGCCAAGCATAAGCCTGGTGGCGATGCGCGCCATCTGCGTGCCGGCAACCTTCGAAACGAGCGGAACAGTGCGCGATGCGCGCGGATTGGCCTCAATCACATAGACCTTCTCGTCCTCAACTGCGAACTGCATGTTCATAAGCCCCACGACTTTGAGCTCGTTTGCGATTCTGCGCGTATAATCGAGGATAGTGGCCTTGGTCTCTTCGCTTATGCCTTCGGGCGGAAGCACGCACGCTGAATCGCCGGAATGAATGCCGGCAAGTTCAATATGCTGCATAATCGCAGGAATGAATACATCAGTTCCGTCGGAAAGCGCATCCGCCTCGCACTCGATGGCGTGGCACAGGAAGCGGTCGAGATAGAGCGGACGATCGGGA
Organism: Kiritimatiellia bacterium; assembly: GCA_045657505.1. GTDB lineage: Bacteria > Verrucomicrobiota > Kiritimatiellia > RFP12 > UBA1067 > UBA1067. Next base: position 5,134 of record JAZOTG010000309.1, read on the forward strand.
GTTACGCCTACCGCCTTGGCGACATATTCCTTGAGCATTATCTCGTCATAGATAACCTCCATGCCGCGGCCGCCAAGAACGAATGACGGACGAATGATAAGAGGATACCCAAGCTTGTCGGCGCAGGCAATGGCACCTTCCAAATCGCTTGCCATCATCGACTCCGGCATAGGAATGCCGAGCTTGTCCATTATGGAATGGAACAGGTCGCGGTCTTCCGCGTCATCGATGGAATCGACCGAAGTGCCGAGAATCTTGCAGCCCGCCTCCTGCAGGCCGCGCGCAATATTGAGCGGAGTCTGGCCGCCAAACTGAACAATAATGCCCGCCGGCTTTTCGTTCTCGTAAATCTGAAGAACGTCTTCAACAGTAACCGGCTCGAAGTAAAGCTTGTCGGATGTGTCGTAGTCGGTAGAAACCGTCTCGGGGTTGCAGTTGACGATAATCGTCTCGTACCCCTTCTCGCGCATCGCCATCGCCGCGTGGCAGCAGCAGTAGTCAAACTCGATGCCCTGCCCGATGCGGTTTGGACCGCCGCCAAGAATCATGACCTTCTTGGGGTTGTCGCTTACGGGCACTTCATTCTTGTCGCCGTTGTACGAGGAATAATAGTAGGCCTGGTCTTCAACGCCCGAAACAGGCACCTTGTGCCACGTCTCGACACATCCAAGGTTGGTGCGGTGAATGCGAATATCGGCCTCGGGGATGCCCAGAAGCTGCGAAAGGTACTTGTCGGAGAAGCCGTCCTTCTTTGCCTTGACAAGCAGCTCATCCGGCGGCATGTACCCCTTGTACGCGAGAATAAGCTCTTCCTCGGCGACAAGTTCGCGCATCTCATCAATAAAATGCCCTTTAATGCCGGTACGCGCAAAAATTTGCTCGTTGGTGGCTCCCTTGCGAAGCGCCTCATACATTTGGAAATGACGCTCAGAGTTGGGTACGGCAAGCATATTAAGAAGCTCGTCGAGCGAACGCGAATTGAAATCTTTGGCAAAGCCGAGGCCGCAGCGGCCGCGCTCGAGCGCACGGATGGCCTTCTGGAAGGTTTCCTTGTATGTTTTACCGATTGACATGACCTCGCCCACAGCCTTCATCTGCGTGCCAAGCCTGTCCTCTACCGCACGGAACTTCTCAAACGCCCAGCGCGCGAACTTGAGTACGATGTAGTCGCCCGACGGCGTATATTTATCAAGCGAACCGTCGCGCCAGTACGGAATCTCATCGAGCGTGTAGCCGGCGGCGAGTTTGGCCGAAACGAGCGCGATCGGGAAGCCCGTCGCCTTTGATGCGAGAGCCGACGAGCGCGACGTGCGCGGGTTGATCTCAATAATGACGACGCGGCCGGTCTTGGGATCGTGCGCCCACTGTACATTGCAGCCGCCGATGACGCCGATGGACTCGACAATCTTAAACGCGTCGCGCTTGAGCCTTTCCTCCAATTCTTTGGATATGGTGAGGAACGGCGCGGCGCAGAAACTGTCGCCCGTATGCACTCCGACAGCATCGATATTCTCGATGAAGCATAC
>JAZOTG010000310.1:0-2078 GCA_045657505.1 Kiritimatiellia bacterium
ACAGTCACGCCTCCGTTCGGCACATGGTCTTTACCCATATTGCACCCGACGGCATATACGGCTTTCACCAGTTTATTCTGGCCGGCGGCGCTTCCTTTGAAACCACGAGCCTGCACAGTGACTTCATATGCGTACACGCGCGACTTGGGGTTCCCGTCGGCATACGGTATTTTTACCGTAACGCTTTTGCTGTCGCAATCCGAAATGTTTTCAACAAGCAGTCTAGCCCCTTTGGGAAACTGCGCGGCACCTATGAGTTTCTTCATCTCACCTCTGGAAAACGGATGGGCCGATTTGCCCGTTTTCGCTTTTAACGGCATAACCCAGTCCTCGCCTATGCTGCCGCCCTTGCTGAATTCTCGGCGTTCTATCACAAGCACATCGTCATATACGCGAACGACAAGCCCCTGATACCATCTGCCTCCTTGAAGTTTACCCTCGATGGGGGCAGAGACGATCCCCCGGTCGCCACCGCCCATCCATTTGCCGTCCGGCCTCCACCACGAGGGGCACGCCGGACATTGAACTCCGGGAGTTGACGCATTGAGCATTTGCAGAATGCCCCAATTCGCGGCGCTTAAATGCCAATGCCCCCAAAAGCCGAATCCGCCTTTGACGCGCCCTATCTCCTTGTTGAATTTCCCGTACTTGCGGTCGTGCGAAATAAAAAAGAAAGGCGCGGATTTTTTATCGCCTGCTTCGCTCATCGTTGAATTGATAAGCTCCATAAACTCCTCATCGCCCTCTCCACGCGGCCTGCCAGTCCAATTCTGCCCGAAAAAATGATACCCCTTCACCACCTTGTGCCATACAGGCTTATACTCTTCGCCCCAAATGCGCTTCCAATGCTCTGCCATGGCAGATTTGAGAATCTTCTGCGGCCATTCCTTCTTGTTCGGAACGAAGCGCGTCATATCCATATCTTTACTCCAGCTGTCAACATCATGGTTGCCGCTGACAAAGAGTTTTTCAACAGCGTTGCCGTTCGGCAATTTGTTGTCGGGAAAGACGCTGTGCCAAGCGTTTGCATGCAGTTGAAGTTCATCGACAAGACCGCGGTCGGCCATATCGCCGCAATGAACGACTGCGTCGACATTCCGAGCGCGGAAATACTCAAGCGCCGCGACGAAATATTTATTTGATTTTATGCCGCGCCGCCACTCGCTGTCAGTTCTGAAGTGCGTATCTGACAAAACGCCAAAGGCAAGATTGGGGCTTCCTTTGATTTTCCCCAATGGCGCAGCAAAAATCCTCCCGGAACAAAGTGCTCCAAGTCCAAGCGAAGCTATCGACCCCTTCAAAAAATCGCGGCGCTGAAAATTCATATCATCTTTCCCTCTTTTTGCGTAAACCTGTCATGGCGCATTTCGACCCGAATTTAAAATTGTCAACTGTGACAATGTCCTTCTGCTTCTGCCTCTCCCTTGCGGAGCGGGACACGTAGACACTCCTGCCTGTAAAGGGGTCGATGCCTGTATAATACATGCAAGTAGCGGCAGTCATTGGAGTCGGCGTGAAAATCTGCACCTGTTCGGGATTTAGCCTCAACTCTCTTGTCGCAAATTTTTTAAGTTCACGCATATCGTTTTCAGTACATCCGGGATGGGCCGCAATGAAGTAATATGTCAAGAACTGCTTTTTGCCAAGTTTCCTGCTGACAGCCTCAAATTTTCTTTTGAAGCGCAAAAGATCGCCCACGTCCCCTTTGCCCATAAATTCAAGCACTCTCGGCACAACATGTTCCGGCGCAAGTTTCAGCTGCCCTGAAACATGGTGCCTCGCTATGGCGTCTATATACTTGTCGCCGCACAGACTGTCGGCCGCGACAAGGTCGGGCCTGATGCCGCTTGCCACGAACACATGCTTGACACCCGGCATGGAGCGCACGCGCTCAAGCAGCTTCAGCTGCGGACGGTGATCGACCTTCAACGCCGGACAGACAGCCGGAAAAAGGCATGCCCTGTCGGGGCAGGCACCCGAGCGCGCCTTTCTGCCGCAGTCGAAGCCGTACATATTCGCTGTCGGGCCGCCGACGTCCGACACCGTCCCCCTGAACTTTGGATGAAGCGCAAAACGCC
>JAZOTG010000311.1:0-2058 GCA_045657505.1 Kiritimatiellia bacterium
GCCATCCGGACCGACAACAAGCGGCACATGACAATACCGAATCTCGCCGCAGTCCCGCCCTGGCGCGCACAAAGAGGCCGCCCACGGACGGATTTTCTCGGCTATCATCATTTGCGGCGGGGTAGCAGGCAGCAAATCATCGCCTCTTACAACCTCCGTCACTCCCATAAGAACGTCGTCTACCGTTGCGGCAAGCGTATAGCCTGCGCCGAAAGCGTCACGCGCAATCGGGAAATCGCCAAGTTCTGCCGAAACATTCCGCCGCTGGACACCAGCGAACACATCGTTGAACTCGACAACCGTATCCGGCTCCACGCGATAGCGCCAGCACGGCGTCCTGCCTGCGAACGCGGCCGCCTCGTCCCAGGAGCCAAAACGTCCCCGGCAGGTGCCAGAGTAAAAAAGCTGCTCGCCTTCGTGCGGGGCGGACTGGGCGTTCTCGACATCACGCCGTGAACACACGCACGGATAAACAGGCAGCAGAGCAAGCGCTTCGCGGTAAATGCTCTTGCGTTCGCTTTGGACGTACATCTCATCCCAGTCGAACCCGAGCCATTTCAAATCTTCAACGGCCTGCGCCGCCGCACCCTGCTTGTCCCTTGGATGATCAAGATCTTCAATGCGCAGAATCACTTTGCCGCCCGCGGAACGGGCCCGCAAATAGGCGATCATAAAAGTCCTCGCGTTGCCAAGATGCAGCGCGCCCGTGGGACTTGGCGCCAAACGCCCTACATAGCCAGCCAAAACTTTTTCCACTCCTTCACAAACCGTTTTACAAAATCGGCGTTTTTAAATGCCGCCGCCGTGGCCTTGTGCATGTCTTTTGTCTTGAGCAGAGCGTCTACATAATCGCCCTTTACGTTTTTAAACGGTTCGCGCAAAACCTTCGGCGCGCCCTTCTCGAGAAAATACGCGACCGACCATGCCGCGCGGTATTTTATGCGGCGCTCCATGTCGGACCCGGAATAGAACTGCTCGTAATCCATTGCCATTATCGACGGCAGAGCTTCAGAAAGAGCCTCAATGTCCGCGTCGACACGCCAGTCGGGCGAATCTTCATTTTCGAAATACTGAGCGTACCCCTCGTTGAACCAAGGCGAAGACGGTATCATTGAAAGCGCGTACGAAAGATACTGATGGAACGCCTCGTGACGAATCGTCGACAGCAGCTCAGCCTTGTCGCCCTCGGGAAGGTACGCAACAAGCTCCCTTCGCTGCGCGCTCCAGTACGCGGCGCTCCACTGCATGTTATCCACGTCGTTCAGATCGAGAGCCGACAGATATTCATCGCGGTTTTTATAAACCCTCGCAATGGCAAGGACATTAGTCCCCTCAAGCGGCGTGGGAACCGCCTGCGCATAGCGCGCGCGCATATTTGAGAGTTCGCCCACGATTTCGTTGACGAGCGCGCCGTCTCCGCCGATGTCGTCAAGAACAGTAAACTCGCTTTGCGCCGTGCAGCGCCAGTTCGCGTAATTGGTGATGCTGTGAACCGCATCACGCCGCAGCAGCTCGCGTTCGGACAACTTACGTCTGCGCCTTTCCCCGCCCTCGACCGTAAACTTGCGCCTCTCGGAAGGAAGATGCGTTTTAACGATCTTCGCCCACAGTCCAAGAAAATCATTTTCAAGTCTTTCGAGCGCAACAGGAAATTCATCGCCCGGAACGAGGTCCCATACCGCAAGATACCAGTAGGGGTTTTCCTCGGGGCAGAACGCCGCGACCACCGACGAGGTGTTTGTACCGTGGAAATACAGCACATCACGCATCCCGCGCACGGGAATATGCGGCTGCGACGGCTCCAGAGGAAGTTCGAAAGGCGAAAGCATTTTGATCGCATCATTGCGGGCCGCAGCGTTTTTTCTCGCGGGCGGCGCGACGTTGGAGTCGTATTTTTCGCGGGTGAGCGCGGCAAGGCCCGCCCTCGGAACGGTTTCAGAAAGGCGGGAGAGCGTAAAAACCCGTCCGTCGCCGTCCGCCCATCTGCCAAGCACCGTATGCGACGCCCACAGGTCGAGCGCGTCGTACCAAGTCGGAGGCCAAGCGGTCTTAGGAAGA
>JAZOTG010000312.1:0-5121 GCA_045657505.1 Kiritimatiellia bacterium
GAAGAGCGCGAAGCCGGCAAGCTTAACGAGGTCATTGAGCGTCAGATGAACGTTGGCCTTAAAGACGTAACCGCCGCCGACTGCGCAAAGCTTGTCATCGCATACGAGCCCGTGTGGGCGATCGGTACAGGCAAGACTGCCACCCCCGACCAGGCTCAGGAGGTCCATGCTCTCATCCGCGAAATTCTCGCCAAGCTCGTCGGCGCTGAAACGGCCGAGACCGTCCGCATTCAGTACGGCGGCTCCATGAAGCCTTCGAACGCAGCCGAACTTCTCGCAAAGAAGGATATCGACGGAGGCCTTATCGGCGGCGCAGCTCTCAAGGCAGAGGATTTCGCCGGAATTATTGCCGCCGGCAACTGATAATGGCAACGGAGTGGAAGATGATGTCCTGGAATAATCTTGCATCAATCGCGCTTGTTTTTGCGGCAGTCTGCCTTTTTGCAGGGTGCTACGAGGAGCCCGTCAGTGCCGAGAAGACTGTTCCGGCAGAGCATCGAGTCTATCTCAAAAAGATGAACCTGTCCGAGCTTAACGCGAAGCTGGTTTTTGAGATGGGGCGCGTGTTTGATTCTGCATGGACAAATCTTTCTTCCCTTGTCGAATCGTTTGATCCGAAGTCGCTTGACTATCTGAATGCCGACTACAATTCCATTACAAACGTTGACGGAGTGCTCGCTTTCACATCGCTCAAGTGGCTTCGGCTCAATCATAACAAACTCACAGATTTGCCCGATCTCTCGCCGCTTAAGAATTTGCGCCGCATATATCTGAAGGGGAATTTGTTTTCTAAAGTTCCCGAAACGCTCAAGTCGCTTCCGGCGCTCACAGATATAGACTTGTCCGACAATCCGATGCTTTCAGAAATTCCTGTCTGGCTTGCCCGGAAAGAGGGGCTGGAGCATCTGTCGTTTTCACGCACCAAGATTAAACAGCTTCCCGAGAACCTTTCCGCATGGCGGAGCCTTAAAACTCTTCAGCTTGGCGATCTAATGGAAATGCTGCCGGCTGAACTTGACCGGATTCGTGCCGCTTTGCCCAAAACCGCCGTGGTGTATTGATGGGTTCATTTGCCCCGTTGTCCGAAAGAATCAAGGAGCTTGCCAGCGAAAAACCGGTCAAGCTCCTTTTGAAGTATTCATGGCCTGCGCTTGTCGCGATGACCCTGAGTTCGCTCTATACGGTTGTGGACAGGGCGTTTATCGGCCATGGCTGCGGTGTTGACGCAACTGCGGGGCTTACGCTCGCGATGCCTCTTATGATGCTTTTCGGGGCGTTCGGAGTTCTTGTCGGAGCGGGCCATGCGGCGGTGCTGTCGATCAAGCTCGGCGAGGGCGACAGAGTGTCGTGCGAGAAGCTTGTCGGGCAGCTTATATTTCTAAAAGTACTTTTTTTTCTTATACTTCCGCCGCTCGTATTCTTTAACATCGACTTCGTCATTCAGTTAAGCGGAGGCGAAAATATAAATCCCGCGGCGCGAGAGGCGGCAAGAGAATATATACGCCTTGTCGTCTTTTCGCATATTTTTTCCCATCTTGCGTTCGGGCTCTCGGCGTTGCACCGGGCGGAAGGCGGTGCGCTTCGGTCGATGTATTGCATGATTGTCGGCTTCGGTCTCAATCTGCTGCTCGATCCGCTTTTGATCTTTGGTTTCAGAATGGGGGTGGCCGGAGCGGCGTGGGCGACCAACATTTCAATGTTCGCAAGCTGCATATGGGCATTCGGATATTATCTGCGCGGTGTAACGGCGGTGCGCCTCAGGCTGAAGCGCATATGGTTTTACCCTAAACTTGCCGTCCGTTCGCTGAGTATAGGCCTTTCGCCTTTTTTACAGCATCTGATGAGTTCTGTTATAGCATTTTCCCTTCAGTACGCATTTGTTAAATGGATGCCAGATGAGATGTCCCGGACGGCGCGGCTGGCCTCTCTCGGTGTTTTCCAGGGCTCGCTTATCCTCGTTTTTATGCCGATGCTCGGTGCTCAGCAGGGGCTTCAGCCGATTTTCGGTTACAATTGGGGCGCGCGCAATTACAACCGGGTTTACGCCACGCTGAAAACCGGACTGCTCATTACGGGGGTATTGTCGTTTGTAGCATTTGTTCTTCTGGCCGTTCCGCCTTTCAATTATTGGATGGCTGCCATTTTCATCGATTCGAGTATGCCGCATGTAGTTGATATGGCTGCGGGTGACATACAGCTTGCAAACTGCATGATATGGTGCATATTTCTGAATGTGGTCGCTACCACATTCTTCCAGTCAATTGGCCGCCCGGGGGTTGCCATTTTTCTTTCAATGTTGAGACAGGGCCTGTGTCTTTTGCCGTTAATATGGATCATGCCGTATTTTATCGATAACAAGGCCGTGGCAATATGGCTTTCGATGCCCATATCAGATGTTGTATGCAATTTTGTCACTATAATTCCGCTTTTAACTCACGCCAGGTTTATGCGCAAGGTCCGCTCGCGCTCAAACATGTAAAAACCGATTTATAAATCCATATGAGGCAAACCCCATATCCAGGTGATTGTATTTTAAAGTGGCGCGGCGATAAGATTACAGTCACGCTCGAGCTTGACGCGCCCCAGAAGGGTCGCGCGTTTTTTCGCACAAACGTCGGCAACGCCGCTGTCTGTCGCAACGAGGTCATCGACGAGACAGAAAGCGGGCGCACGCCAATGGAGCGCGCGTGGGCAGACATTCCGCTTGAAGAAAAGAAGCCCGGTATGTTTGCCGCGGAGATCGCACTTGACGAAGTGGGCGTTTTTTCGGGCAAGGCGTGCTTTTTCCCCGATTCGTCAGATATTCCAATATGGCCCGAAGGCGGCAATATTTTGATTAAGGTTGAGAGTGCTCTCACAAAGAAGAATAATTCCATCTATACTGTTTTTCCGCGCCAGTTCGGCTCGTTTCGCGAAGTGGTACGCCGTTTGCCGCTGATTATGGACAAGATGGGCTTCAGGATCATTCAGACGCTGCCGCCTTTTCCTGTTCCCACAACATATGCGGTTATGGGCGAGTACGGCTGTCCGTTTGCCGCACTCGATTTTTTTTCAGTCGATCCGGCAATGGCGGAGTTCGACGAGTCTACGACGCCTCTTGATCAGTTTATTGAGTTGATTGACGCCGTCCACTCCAGGCGGGGGCTTTTCTTTGTAGATTTGCCGGCCAATCACACGGGCTGGGCCTCGTCGTTGCATACGCATCACCCGGAATGGTTCCGCCGCGAAAAATCGGGACGCTTCATTTCGCCCGGGGCATGGGGCGTTACATGGGCCGATTTGATCGAGCTTGATTATTCCAATTCAGCTCTTCGTTCATACATGGCCGACGTGTTTCTGTTTTGGTGCCGGAAGGGTGTGGATGGCTTCCGTTGCGATGCCGGGTACATGATTCCGGCGGAGACGTGGCGCTATATCGTCTGCCGCGTGAGGGAAGAATATCCCGATACCGTCTTCATGCTTGAAGGTCTCGGCGGCGATATTGCATTAACCGATAAATTGCTGTCGTTTTCCAATCTTGATTGGGCCTATTCTGAGATTTTTCAGACATACGACCGTTCTCAGTTTGAGTGTTATCTTCCCGGCGCCATTCGCCGTAGTGAAAGGTTTGGTACGCTCGTCCATTTTGCCGAAACCCATGACAACGACCGACTCGCCAAGAAGGGTGAGGTTTATGCAAAATTAAGAGTGCAGCTTGCCGCTTTGCTCAGTTGGCAGGGGGCATGGGGGATCGCAAACGGAGTTGAGTGGCTGTGCACAGAGAAGATAGATGTCCACGGTAAAAACGATTTGAACTGGAGTTCTTCTTCGAATATTGTCGAGTTGATTTCGAAGTTGAATGCAATTCTTTCGTCAGAGCCGACATTTTGCGGCGAGTGTCATCTTGAGTTGATTACACAGGGCTCGTCGAATGCGCTTGCCGTATTGCGCAAGCCCTCGCCGGCCGGCTCTTCCGCCGCCCGCAATGTGCTCGTGGTTGCCAATCTTGATTGCTGCAACGCTTCAAACGTTGTATGGGACAGGGCTAAATTCCCGGCGGAGGAGGCGTTTGACATTATTACCGAAAGGCGCGTTTCAGCCGCTGGATCTGTTGAACTTGGCCCCGGGGAAGTTGTCTGTCTGGTTCCCAAAACGGCAACTGCCGAAAAGATCTCGGATCGGATCGATGCCGCCGATGCCGCGCCGTTTGTTTTCAGGTGGAGCTTCCCCAATGACTCCAGGCGCGATGTGGCGATAACATCCGACGTCGATGTTCTCATAGACTCTCCCTGGCATTTTAGGTTTCAGCTTGTTGACCCGATGGACGGGAAGACATTGCGCTGCGGAATTTCCGAGAGGGCGGTAAAAGGGCATCAGGCGATGTTCGGTTCGCTGGAATATAAGGGAGACGGCTGCTATTCTCGTCCGCTCGAATTGCGCATGACGGTCTTTTCTCCAGACGGGGTGCTTAAAACATCGTCGAAGATGTTTCTCCCGCCTCCGCCGCAGTCTGCCATGGTGCGTCTTTGTGTAGACGCTGAATATATAAGAAAGAACAGATTCAACAGAACGGTTCTTTCAAACGGTGCCGGAGCCGCCGCCCAAATGCGCATAGGCTGGGGCGAGATAGCGAGCCAATACGATGCTATGTTCTCGGCCAATCCCAATCCGGACTGTCCGTCTGACAGGCTTAATTTATGGGCAAGGACACGCTGCTGGGTTCAGAGCGAAGGTTATACAAGAGAGATTGACAGCACAACGGCCAAATCATTCCGTGTCGACCCGTCCGGCAAGGCGGCAAGGTGGGAGTTCAATGTACCGTGCGGCATGGGGAAGATGGCGGAATTCGCTTTTGAGCTTTCTCTGGCTCGCGGGCGCAACGCTGTGCGGTTGAAGGCAACGCGGCAAAGCGCCGGCGATGATGATGTGGGGCGTAAAGTGCGCGTGGTGTTTAGACCTGATGTCGAGTGGCGCAGTTTTCATTCGACCACAAAGGCGTATAACGGTCTTGAGCGGCTCTTCCCTGAGAGTGTTACGCATTCGCCGTCGTCATTCGTCTTCAAACCGTACGAAGGAGAGTTTTCGGTTGAAGTGACAGGCGGAGAATTTCACTGTGAGCCGCAGTGGTCGTACAATGTTTCC
>JAZOTG010000313.1:0-2101 GCA_045657505.1 Kiritimatiellia bacterium
ACGCAAAGGAGTTTTATCATGTTTGCATTTATTCAAAATATGGGTCCTGTTCAGATTATCATTTGCATTGCTCTTGTTCTTTTCCTCTTTGGCGGAAAGAAAATTCCTGAGCTTGCCCGTTCCCTTGGAAAGGCTAAAAACGAGTTCAAGAAGGGGCTTGCCGAAGGAGCAAAAGAGTCAGAAGAAGAAGCCTCTACCGAAGAGCAGAAGAAAATCTCGGAATAAGGTTTCATTTGACCGATCTCGTACGCGAGCGTTTAAAGAGTCTTCCCGACCGCCCTGGCTGTTACCTCATGAGGGATCGCCAGGGCGAGATTATTTATGTAGGCAAGGCAAAAAATCTTAAAAACCGTGTACGGAGTTATTTTCGCAAAGGCGCGTCACATACGCCTAAGGTGCGGTCAATGGTTGAAACGGTGTGGGACTTTGAGTTCATGACCGTAAAAAATGAAGCAGAGGCATTGCTTACCGAAGCCTCACTCATAAAAAAATATAAGCCGCATTTTAATGTTCTGATGCGCGATGACAAGCGCTATCTTGCACTCAGAGCAGAGCGCACTGCACTTTTCCCGAGATTTACATGCGTGAGGATAATCCGCGATGATGGCGCAAAGTATTTTGGTCCATTTCCGTCAAGTCCAGTTGTGAGGGCTGCAAAAGATTTCGCTGAAAAACGTTACGGCATCCGTTCGTGTAACGCCGTTATGCCTGATGAGTCAACGCACAAGCATTGCATTGCTGACGTCATACGCACATGTTCGGCACCATGTCTTGGTAAAATAAGCAGCGAAGAGTATTTAAGGCGGTTTGATGATGCATGCGAATTTCTTGACGGCAATCGCCCTGAAGTGCTCGAGGAGATGAAGCAGAAAATGCTGCAAGCGTCTGCAAAGGGCGATTATGAAGGTGCTGCCGGATTTCGTGATACATACTTCGCGCTCAAGGAAATGACAAAGGCTCACTATGTTCGCAAATCGCCGCAAATGCGCCGTGAAGATGCGCTGCGGGGGATTGCGGAATTGGCGGATGCGATCGGGCTTGAAAGGCCGCCGCGGATAATTGAATGCGTTGACATATCGAATTTATTTGGGCAACACAATGTCGCTTCTCTTGTTGTTGCTCGCGACGGGCTGCCGGATAAACGTTACTATCGGCATTTCAAAATTAAGAGTTTTGAAGGTGCCGACGATCCAAGGGCAATGGCTGAGGTCGCATTTCGCCGTTATGGCCCTGAGTCTTCGATTTCAACCGCACTCCCCAAGGCAGACCTTTATATCTGTGATGGCGGTATAACACAGTTGCGCGCTGCGAGATCTGTTTTTGCCCGGCTGGGAATAACGGACATCCCTACTATTGGACTTGCCGAATCGCATGAAATAATCGTTCTTGATGATGGGCGGCCTGATGTGTTTCTTGCTCGTGATTCGCAAGCATTGATGGTTATCACCCGTTTGCGGGATGAGGCGCATCGTTTTGCGCTTTCATATCATAGACGTCTTCGGGATAAGGCGCTTAAAGAATCGGTGCTTGACGATATACAGGGAATCGGTGCGGCGAAAAAAACGAAACTTCTAAAAGCCTTTAAATCGGTGTATGGAATTGCACGCGCAACGGTGGCGGAGATTTCTTCGACTGCGGGAATCAGTGAGGCGATTGCATGCGAGGTTCTTAGGGTTGTTTCGGCAGTAACGCGTAAAGGAGTCGATTAATGAACGCGCAAGATGTGATTCTCGGGTCGAGAGTGGCGCATGTTAGAGCGTTGAAGGCAGAGATCGCCAAATTAAAGTCTGAGTGTGCGGCTTTAAGAGAGGAGAATATACAGCTTAAAGCGCATTTTGATATTGCGCTGCTGGCGGCTGTCGACTTGAGTAATATGCCCGACGGCGGACGATTTATCATTGTTGACGGATGGAATGCCATACTTGGCGCGACAAAGCTTGCGGCCGATTCTAAATCATTGATAGGGCTGTACAAGCGTCATATTGACGAACATCCGTTGGATTTTGTATGGATTGTTTTTGACGGCCATACTGAAAATTCAATCTCGCACAGCAGATTGCGTGTTTCGTACACGGGTGGAACCGGGCAGCACAGGGCTGAT
>JAZOTG010000314.1:0-5164 GCA_045657505.1 Kiritimatiellia bacterium
TTGAGAGCGTAATCACCGTAACCGGCGAAGTCAAGCTCCGCACGCCCGAAACGATCAACGCCGATCTTCCGACCGGCGAAATCGAAATCGAAGCCAACGAGCTTACGATGGAATCGCCCTCTCAAGTCACACCTTTGTATATACCCGACGAAAAGGCCGACGAGTCCGAGGAAATGCGCCTTCAGTACCGCTTCCTCGATTTGCGCCGTGAAAAGCTCCACAAAAACATAATCCTCCGCTCCGAAATCATCCGTTTCCTGCGCGAGCAGATGTGGGAAAAGGGTTTTAATGAGTTCCAAACCCCCATTTTGACGGCCTCCTCCCCCGAAGGCGCACGCGACTACCTTGTTCCCAGCCGCATTCACCGCGGCATGTTCTACGCCCTTCCGCAGGCTCCGCAGATGTTCAAGCAGCTCCTGATGGTCTCTGGTTTTGACAAATATTTCCAGATTGCCCCCTGCTTCCGCGACGAAGCCGCACGCGCCGACCGCAGCCCCGGCGAATTCTATCAGATGGATATCGAGATGTCCTATGCTACGCAAGACGAGATTTTCGCCGTAGTCGAAGACGTCGTCGGCAAGACATTCCAGAAATTTTCCACATGGGACTGCACAACAGCCCCCTGGCCGCGCATCAAGTACCGCGATGCCATGATGACCTACGGCTCCGACAAACCCGATCTTCGCAATCCGCTCAAATGGATCAACATGTCCGATTTCTTCGCGAAGGCCGATTTCAAGGCGTTTGCAGCCTGCGTCGCCAACGGCGGCCTTGTCAAGGGTCTTCTCGTCAAGGGCATTGTCGGCGTCGAAACGCGCACGTGGTTTGACAAGCGCGAAGCGTTCGTCAAGGAAAACGGCGGCAAGGGTCTCGGCTACATCAGCTGGACAAAGGAGGGCGAGCTCAAAGGCCCTATCGCAAAGTTCCTCTCGGCAGAGCAGCTTGAAGAGATGAAAGCCATGGTCAATATGGAGATGGGCGACGCCCTCTTCTTCATGGCGGCCGATGCCGACGAGTGCCACAGGCTCTCTGGCCTTGTGCGCACCGACATCGCAGACCATATGACCAACGATATCCGCGAGAAGAACTGCTATCGCTTCTGCTGGATTGTCGACTTCCCGTTCTTCGAAAAAGACCCCGAGACAGGCAAGATCATCTTCTCTCACAACCCCTTCTCAATGCCTCAGGGAGGTCTTGAGGCGCTTGAGACGAAGAATCCTCTTGATATTGAGGCGTATCAGTACGACGTCGTTTGCAACGGCATCGAGCTTTCGTCGGGCGCAATCCGCAACCATCGCATCGACATCATGTACAAGGCGTTTGAAATGGCCGGCTACACAAAGGATGATGTCGTAAAGAAATTCGGTGCCTTGCACCGCGCATTCCAGTTCGGCGCTCCGCCCCACGGCGGCATAGCCCCCGGCGTGGACCGCATGGTTATGCTTTTGACCGATACGCCGAACATCCGCGAGGTCATCGCGTTCCCGATGAACCAGAAAGCGCAGGATCTGCTGATGGGCGCGCCCAACTATGTGACCGAGCAGCAGTTGCGCGAACTGCACATCAAGATTCGCGGCACCGGCACAGACGCCGCCGCAAAAACAGAAGCCTGAGTTGCGGCGTATAAACAATGTCCAAACTTAAGACCACTCTATTGGCGTGGCCTGCGGTTACGGTTGCGGCCATATTGCTTTGCCTTGCCACCGAAAAGGTTGCCATGACGCTCTTTGGGGTAGAATTGAAGCCCCAAACGAGCGTTGACCAGATAAAACCGCTGCTGACCGGCCTTTTTGAGCAACTGTCCAACTGCAACCGGCCCGACAAGGCCTTCTTCAAATGTCTGGGCTCTATTTCCTACATAATTGCGTGGATATGCTTGATCATGCCCGCTCTTGAGGAATTCATATTCCGCTATCTTTTGTGGAGACTGCCGAGGGCAAAGGCGCCGGCGGTAATGGCGGTAATCTCATCAGTCCTTTTTACAGCCGCCCACTACATTCAGATGCCGTGGCCCGACAACGCGTTTATGGCACTGTTCTTCTTTGCACTCGCCCAATGTTATCTGTATGCAAAAACGGGTGCGTTGTGGTGCCCTGTCCTCCTGCACGCCCTCTTTAACATGGCGAATATGATTCTAATGTTTTTTATACCGTCGTGAAAATCTGTTTTGACACATTCGGGTGCAGGCTCAACCGTGCCGAAGCGCTTGAACAGGAGGCTTTGTTTCTTTCAAACGGCTGGGTAAAGACATCCATGCACCACGATGCCGATCTTATCATCGTGCGAGGATGCAGCGTGACGGGCCGCGCGCAGCACGACTGCGAAAAGTTCATCGCCGCCCTTAAGGCGAAATATCCGGCCAAACGCATATTCACCACGGGCTGTCTTGCACAAAAAACCCCGAGCGCCATGATAGACGCCGCGCTGCGCTCGGCATGCGGCAAGAACGAATTCATTCCGGAGGCCACGCCTGTATCGACCGCCCGCGCGTATCTCAAGGCGCAGGACGGCTGCAACGGCAATTGCACGTTTTGCATCGTGCCGAAATTCCGCGGCCGATCCGCCTCTGTGGATTTCAGCACGCTTATCGGCAAGGCAAAGCGTTTCATCGATTGCGGCTACTCTGAAATCGTGCTTACCGGCTGCAACCTGTCGCTCTATCTGTCCGAAGGCAAGCGCCTGTGCGATTTGCTCGCCGCCCTCGCCGACATAGACGGCAATTCGCATCGCGTGCGCATAGGATCGCTTGAGCCGGGTCCGGCTGCAATGGATACGCTGCATGTCATGGGAGAAAGGAAGAACATTTGCCGTTTCCTTCACATCCCTATACAATCGGCATCCAATAAGGTCCTTGCCGAAATGCGCAGGCCCTACAACGTGCGAGATCTGAACGAGCTCGCAAGCGCCGCGCAGTCCATCCTGCCGGGAGCCGGCATGGGCTGCGACACGATTTCGGGCTTCCCCGGCGAAAGCGAGTGCGACCACGAAGCGACCATGGAATTCCTTCAGCACCATGCGTTTTCTAATGTGCACGCGTTTCCATATTCCGAAAGGCCGGGGACTCCTGCGGCGTCATTTTCATCGCAGGTCGAAAAATCTGTGCGCAGCATGCGGGCGCACGCGATTTCGTCTCTCGTCAAGTCAAAACGCGAGACATTCGCCAAGCGTTTCAAAGGGCATACGGTAGAGATTGCTGTTGAAGACGCCGGCACACTTTCCGGCTGGACGTCCCAGTACCTGTGGTGCTCCATGCGCGCCCCGTCAGCGGGAGTAAAACCGCGCACCGCTTCATCCGGCGGATCGCGCGCAAGGAAATCGCTCGTGAAAATGCTCGTGAAGGAAGTTGTCGGCGACAAGCTTTTCGGAGAACCCGTATAATGGCAGGAGAGACGGCGAAAACCACGGCCATATGTCTGGCAATACACCCGTGGTCAAACACCAGCCATATTGTTTCGTGGCTCACTCCGTTCGGCCGCATGACAACATCTGTAAAAGGGGCGGTGCGCCCCAAAAGCGCTTTTCTCGGCCAGTACGACTTAAACTACGAATGCGACATCGTCTACTACACGCGTGCGCACGGCGACATACATGCGCTTAAAGAATGCACGCCTGTCGAACTGCGCGAATCGCTCCGCACCGACTGGCGCAGATTGCTTCTCGCCGACCATTTCAGAATGATAGCCGGCACTCTTTCGCCATGCGGGCCGGAGGCCGCCGACTGGTTCGGCATGTTATCGCAATACATAAAACGGATAGACGGAGAGCAGAATCTTCTGCGCCTTTTGCTGGCTTTTGAAATCGACGCGCTCAAACTTTCCGGTCTATCGCCTGTTCAAGAGGCTGCGAGCGGCTATTTCACGCTGCGCGCAGAGCGCAAACTCAAACTTGAACCGGCGGTGATACAATGCATAGCAAATCCGCTTTCTGAAAAAAAATATCAAATTCTACTTGAAGCAAGTAGGGTAATTGGTGTATTCTATAGTTTCCACTTGGATGATGTGCCGAAAACAAGACGGTACATCCTGCAAGCGATACAACAAAATGAAAAAGAAGACAAGGTGACAAATGGCTAAGATTCAAATCGCATGTGCGGCTGTCGCAGTCGCAACGGTACTCGCAGGTTGCTGCGATAAGAAAGAATGCTCAAACGACAAGCAGTGCAGCCCCGAAAAGAGCGCGGCTGCAGAGTGCTCCGACTGCGCAACTCATGCCCCGGCAACAAACGCCGAAACAAAGGCTGAGGCTGCAACCCTCCCCAAGGAGGAGCCAAAAGACCCTGCCGAAGTTGTCGCAGAAGTAAACGGCATCAAACTCACGCGCGGCGAACTTGACGCGACAATCACAAAGACTATCGACGCTCAGATGGCAGGCTTAACCAAGGAGCAGATCGAAGCCAGCAAGGCTCAGATACCTATGTTCAAGGCTTACCTCTCCAAGCAGGTTGTCCAGCGCTTCGTCATGGAGAACGCCCTTTCAGCTGCCGCAAGCGCCCTTAAATACACCATCACCGACGCAGAGTTCGAAGCCCGCAAGGCCGAGATCATGAAGCAGATCGCCGCCAACCCCAACGCTCCCAAGACATTTGACGAACTCATCGAGAAGGCTCCCTTCGGCAAGGAGAAGGCTATCGCCTCGCTCAAGATTGAAATGCTCGTCAACAAAATGATCAAGAGCGAAATCCTCGACAAGGACACCACCGACTACAATCCTGAGGCCAAGAAGATAATCGACTCCATCAAGGCCGAGAATGCCAAGGCGTTGACCGAAGAGGCGGCCAAGGCCAAGATCGACGAGCTCAAGAAGCAGCTTGATGCCGCTCCAGCCGACAAGAAGGCTTCGCTCTTCGCCGAACTGGCCAAAGCCAATTCCGCCTGCCCCTCGAGCGCCAAGGGCGGCGACCTCGGCGAGTTCGGCAGCGGTATGATGGTTCCCGAGTTCGAAAAGGCAGCATTTGCACTCAAGATCGGCGAAATCTCCGCGCCCGTCAAAACGAGCTTCGGCTATCATCTCATCATGACGACCAAGAAGATTCCCGCCGAGGGCGAAGCGGGCGAAAAGGTTCAGGCAAGCCACATTCTCGTCAAGGCGTCACAGCCCCGCCCCGTTCCCGAGCTCGCCGAGGTGATCGCATCGCTCAAGAATCAGAAGAACGGTGAGGCCATCA
>JAZOTG010000315.1:0-6761 GCA_045657505.1 Kiritimatiellia bacterium
TGCCGCCGGTACGGGAGTCATGTTCTGGCATTTTGCCGCGGCACTCGCGGCGATTGTCGCGGCTGGTTTTGTTACCGATCGCGCTGTCCGACGGTGGCCGCGCTTCCGCCTTGCGATGCAGTCGGCGGCACTTTTGGCGGCGGCGCCGATGTTGTCGCTTTTTGGTTTGGGCTCGTCGCTGTCGGCGGTTTGGTTCGCCGCCGCCGCTTACGGCTTCATGAGAGGTCTTTTCGAGGCAAACGCATTTACGTCAATATTTGATGTTGTGTTATCGCGCCATCGTGCGGGAGCTGTCGGTTTTCTCAACGTCATTGCCGGGCTTATAGGTTCGCTTGCGCCGATGCTGCTCGGGTGGCTTTCGCAGGCCAAGGGGCAGCGCGGTTTAGAATTCGGTTTTGCAGCCATGGGAGCGGTATTGGCGGTTGCGGCGCTTCTTCTCTGTGTTTCGGCGGTTTTCACTTTCAAAAAAGACCGTATTTTGGATAATTGACAGGGGGCGATAATGATTTCATACTGCAAAAACGAGTCATTCATGGAGATAGGCAATGCTTGATATGAGCGAATACTTCGGCAAGGTCGCTGTTGTTACCGGCGCCGCCTCTGGCATGGGGCTTTCCTTTTCCCGCAAGATGTGTGCAGCTGGCGGGGCGGTTATAATGTGTGACGTAAATGCCGAGGCGCTTGAAGTCGCCGCCTCGGAAATTGCCGCCGCCGGGTCGGGGCGCGTGTATGCGTGTCCTACCGATGTGCGCACTTTTGCCGACGCCGAGAAGGCGGCCGCACTGGCGCTCGAAAAAGAAGGGCGCATAGATCTCCTGGTGACGTTCGCCGGAGGATATGAGCCTCGGATGTGCGGAACGTGCGGAATGCCGTTCTACGAGCAACCGGTAGAAGTTATCGACTGGGGAATCGATGTCAATTTAAAGGGCGCGATTTATTTTGCCCGCGCTTGTATGCCGGCGATGGTCAAAGCAGGCAAGGGAGTTATCTGTTGTCTTGGCTCCGTGACTGGGTTTGAAGGCGACGGCAACGGGGCGATGTACGGAACGGCGAAATCAGGGCTTTTCAATTTCGTTAAAGGTCTTGCGCAAGCGGGCGCTCCGTACGGTGTGCGCGCCTTCTGCGTGACTCCAGGACCCGTGTTGACGCGCCCTGGCATGGCCAATATGAAGACGCTACAAGGCCGAGCCTCCGAGACGGAAGAACTCGTTGATTTTATACTTTTTCTGTCGTCCTCATCGTGCCGGTCGATTACCGGCTCTAACCATGTAATGGATTGCGGGCGGCTTTCCATGCAGCCACAGTAAGAAAAGAAAGCTCAACTATGCTTATCGCAGGATTAATGCTTCTTTTAGCCGCAGTGCCAAACGCGGCGCAAATGCGCGGGCCGTTCCCAATTATGTCCACTGCGTATTTCGCGGACGGATCGATAGATTGTGAATCACTGAAAAAAGAAGCGCAGTACGTAGCAAACTCTGGATGCCCTGGTTGTATTTGGGGGCAGTCAAACGACGCTGTCGACCTTCTGACGCGCGAAGAAAAGCGTCGATGCTTTGAAGCGAGCGCTGAAGCGCTTGAAGGGTTCGATATTACCCTTGCGCTTGGAGCAAATGGAACGAACACAATTGAAATGTTGGAAATCGCAGCGGATATCGAGCGCGTAGCTGCTCGGCATCCTCGCACAAGAGTCGCCATAGTTTCGCGTCCACCTGATGACGTACGTAGCGAAGCTGAAATTGAGGCGGCGTGGAATGCGTTAGCATCAGTTGCAAAAAGACCTGTTATTTTCCAGACCTTTGGAACTCCCGACACCCCGACTCCATCGGTGGAATTATTAGTGCGCCTTGCAAAGCGTCATCCGCAATTATATGGCTACATCAAGGAGGAAGCTTCAGGTTACGGGGCGGTGGAGCGAATGTATGAAGAAAACAAGCATCGCCCAGCAATCAAAACACTGATGGCTGGGTGGGGTGGTTGGCAGATGCTTATGCAGATGCGGCATTGCGGATGTGAAGGATTAGTTACGGAGCGATGCGCATATGCACCGATTCTCGGAGCGCTTTGGCGCGATTTTGAGCGCGGAGAACGTGGGGTTAAACTTGCAGAATCCTTTGCTATGTTCCGGCTGCTTGCCGACCAGCGAAACTTCCCTGAAGGCTTGCGCGGTTATCATCTCTATTTTCTTGAAAAGGCAGGGGTATTCAAAAACAGAATCTCGCGCCAGTACAAAAAAGCAGTCGTCAAAGATGCAGGCAGTTTTGGTGTCGGGCGCGAATGGAAGATTGTAGACGTAAAGTTAACTGATCTACAGAAAAAAGAGCTTGATTGTCTTTATAAAGATATGACAGACTTTGTAAAAGAGAGAAACTCTCATCGCTCTTCTGAAAAACGAAAGGACTAATCCAGATGAACAACTGCAAAGAAATGTCTGGTAAAGCGCTTATGCTTTGCTCATTTGCCGCGGTAGCACTTTTCGCATTATCTGTCGAGGCGGAAGATATCTACTGGATAGGCGGCACAGGTAGCCAAACATGGAATGTTGAAGAGAACTGGGATTTGGGCCGGAAACCGAAGTGGGGCGATACCGTTTATATCACAAACTCGGTTTCTTTGTCTTTTACCGGGGATCTTGAAATGGATGCAATCCGCGTATCAGGAGGTGATGTAAAAATTGATACGGGAAACAGTCGCTGGTATGCCAACAATGTAACTTCATCGGCAGTTGAAATATTCGTAGAGGCAGGAAGGACGTTGACATGGGGAGGTACGTATTTAATTCAAGGAAGTTCGCTTAAGGAGTTTTTAAAGACCGGCGCCGGAACGTTTACAATATCGGTTGCAATCGGTCATTGGAGCACTACGACCAGTATGTTCAAACTGATTGAAATCAGGGAAGGAACGCTTAATTACATGGCGAATAACGATCTTGTGACACATTCCGGGAAGTGTCTTAGGATTGGAGAGGGCGGTACATTCAAATCGAATCGAGCTAATAAATCGCAGACGATTTCCAAAGAAATGACGGTAGATATTGCCGAGGGCGGAACTCTTGATCTGAACAACAGTAACGCCTGGACCTTACGTGGTGTGACGGGTGGAGGACGGATTATCAACAATGCGAATGGGCTTACAGTCAAAGGCGAGGGTATGGCTGCAAAGAGTGACGGTCTGTTTTCCGGAACGCTTTCTGGGACGGTCAATGTTGTTCCAGTAAACGGCAATGCCTTTATTGTAGGCGCGGCAGATACTCTTGCCAATAGTACATTAAATGTCACATGGCCTACATCATTGAAAATTCCTCTGAAGTTTGCCGCCGGTATCGGAGTCTTTACGGTCAATGACATTCCCGATATAGATGTTCATGCCGATGTCGCGGGCAAGCAGATCGAATTTGTTTTTCCGGGGAACTCATGGTATGTCGATCCGTCTCGGGATGTGTCCGGCGACGGTACGGCGGCGGATCGTGCGTTCAAGACGTTTAAGGAAGCGTTTGGATTCGCACGCTCGGGCGATACCGTATGGGCAGCTCCGGGGGTATATGCGGCGGAAACATTTACAGCCTCTGGGTTCAACTTTCGTTTGGCCATCCCTGCCGGGGTCAAGGTACGTGCTACTGGCGCACGCGAAGAAACTGTAATCGACGGCGGCAAGTCTATGAGATGTGTCTGTTTGTCGACAGGTTCGCATTTGGTCGGGTTTACAGTGCAGAATGGATACGGCACCGGGACGGGTGATCCGAACAGACAGGGTGGCGGTATTTTTGCCGAAGACAGCGTCTCATCGGCTTATGTTGTAGATTGTGATATGAAAAACAATACAACCAGTTACCGCAGTGGTGATGTATATGCAAAAGGGGTTGGATTCTACCGGTGCCGCTTTCTCGGCAATACGTTGGATGCTCCCGGACAGGGTTCATGCGCCATGTCGACATGCTGGAGCTGTTTTGTTGACGGATATGAGAAAAACGCCTTTTATTATACGGGTATTACGGAAGTTTTTAGAAACTGCACTTTCAGCGAAAACAATTACGCGGCGGGAATCCGCGCTGGAGATAATGTAATCCACGCCCGTAACAGTGTTTTTCTTGCTACTGATTCAATAGGTACTTCTGGCGGATCTAAAAACATCAGTTATTTCAGTTGTCTGTTCGGAGCGGATGAAAGTAAAAAAAACAATAATACCGTGTGTGATGACTACTGCAGATTTTCAGTAGAAAAGACTGATAATTTTGATGCTTCCTATAAGCCTCTGGTTGATGGACTTGCGACGGATGCCGGTAAAAACGCAGATGACAATCTTCCGGCGGTATTGAAGAAATTCTACGGGCACACGGATCTTGCTGGAGTTCCGCGCCGTCTCAACGGCACGATAGACATTGGAGCTTGTGAATACGATTGGCGGCCGGCGTTCTGCGAAATTCTAACGAAGAATAAAGGGATGACGATTGATGATATAACCGGCGGAGTGAAGATGAACGGAACGGGGCTTACACTTGCTGGTGGTGACCGGCTTGTTGTAAGTCTCGGGCGCAATCGTAAACAGATGTCGACGTACACATTTTCGGCAGGCATTGAGGGGGCTGGATGTTTGCGAATTTATGAAGGCGGCACGAGGCTTATTCATGAAATAACCGCAGCCTCTTTGAGCGATGAGTTCACTGTGAAGTCGGCCAATCGCATATCGCTCACCTTTGTCTTCCGAGGGGATGGGATGGCGGCAGTTTCGAATTTTGTTGCGCACCCGGTTGGACTGAAAGTGTCACTTCAGTAAGGCGAAAAGGAGTGATAATGATGATGGCGGATATTTTTCGCGTTGGCGTGATTGCAACGCTGGCATTTGCGGGATTGCATGGATATGCCCAGACGGAAAGTGTAATTGCATCCAAGTTCGGATGGAATAGTGAAGATGCTACCGAATGTCTGCGCTCGGCGCTTAGATCAGGTGCTAAAACCATACGCATTGATAAGCAGGCGTCGCACTGGGTGCTCTCATCAACAGTGCGCATACCTTCGAATGTTGAGGTCGTATTGGAGGATGGCGTTGTAATCAAGGCAAAGTCAAATTGCTTTAAAGGATTGACCGACAGTCTTTTGGCGGTTATCCGCGAGAAAAATATTACTCTGCGTGGCGAAGGGACGGCGCGGCTTGTGATGAACAAGGCGGATTATTTTGATTCTAAGCGTTATCGAATTGGGGAGTGGCGTCATGCAATCAACTTAATGAATACCGAGCGGCTTGTAATCAGTAATTTGACTATTGAAGCTTCAGGTGGCGATGGTGTGTATGTCAATGGTTGCAAATTGGGGCTTATCGACAAGGTGACGGCTGTTGGCAATGCGCGGCAGGGAGTTAGTATTATATCTGCTGATAAGTTGATGATTCGCAATAGCCGCTTTTTGCAGACTAAAGGTGTCAATCCCCAATGTGGTATTGACATCGAACCGCATGTAGAGACGTGCTGGGTTAAAAAGGTGATTATTGAAAATTGCGAATTCAGGGGCAATGCTGCTCATGGGTTTGCGATAAATGTTTCCGGGATGAGCGATAAGTCCGAACCGATTTCCGTAACTCTTCGCAATTGCACGATGGCGGGTAATGGCGGCTACGGCATCTGGGCTCTTCTCGCGCGTGCCTCGCATGCGCCGGTAAAAGGGATCGTCCGTTTTGAGAACTGCCGCGTTGAAGGTAATGCGATGGTGCCGCTTGATGTTTCAAACCTTTGCGTTGACGCCCTCGCGTTTGACTTTAAGAACTGTATTTTCGATGCTGGAAACAAGCCTGTCGCCATTCGCATTAAAAACGGAACCGTCAGTCATGATGTCGGCGATATTTCTTTCGGCAATTGTAAGGTCGTTACCGCCAGGAAGTCGCAATTTCCGGCATCCTTCGCCGGTTCGACGGGAGTTGGTGTTGTCGGCGCCAGGGGTAAGCTGGAATGGCAGTGTGGAACCGACAGGAAAACTTTCGACATGGCGACGCTGGTGAAAAAGCATCCTTCCAGACCGGAACTCAAGAACTTCTCCGCGGCCGCGTGTGAGCTGAAGAATCTTGTTCCGGTTTGCGCAAAGGGGAAAAAGGGAGCGGTGAAGACCAGGTCCAGTCCGATGATCCGGGGAGCGTTTTCGTTTGTCCAGCGTACACCGGGCGGCGGCGAGTTTCCGATCGTGTTCAAGGGCATGCGGTTCGGTCAGCCGTGCGAAGTTTCGGTTTTTGATCAGGCGGGCACTCCCCACGATACATTTACTGTTAATCCCGGGCAGACGGAATATAAATACATTCTCAAGACACGGGCGGCACACGTCTTTCGCTTTGATGTTCAGCCGCGCGGAGGAATGTGGACGGTTCATTCCGAGACTCCGGGGCACGGGATTCTCATGACCTCGCGGGTGCCGCTTTTTGTCGTGCGAAACCACGATATGTATTTCAGCGCTCCGGCGGGGGCGAAAGAGGTTGTGGTTGAACTTTCGCCGAGCGACGGCGAGCATATTACGGCAGAGTTGATCGCGCCGGACGGCACGGTTTGCGACCGGTGCGATAAAAGTTCTGTCGGAGTTCTGCTGCGTGGGCGGTGCACGAATAACAAAAATGCGGAAACGTGGCGCTTGAGAGGAGTTTCCTTCCTCGAGGATGGAGCCGTTCGTTTAGGCGGCGATGCCGTGCCGGTTGTGGCGTTCGATCCAGAGAGTGTGCTTAAGATTCCGGAATAAGACCTTTGAAGTTTTGAAATGTCATGAAGAGCCTAAAATGGAAAGGTGGATGGG
>JAZOTG010000316.1:0-14375 GCA_045657505.1 Kiritimatiellia bacterium
CCCCTATGTGGTGAAAGGGAGGAGGGAGTGTCCCTATAGAGGAGAAAGGAGGGGAATCGCGTGTCCTCAACAGCAGTGCGGATGGGTGAAAATATACGGGGAGTGTCCCCAGAGGAAATGGGGAGTGTCCCCAAAGAAGAAATTTGATTTGCCAATCTTGTTCGTCTTGCGAAAATCGGCTAATTTGGATATACTATATTTATAAATGACAAGTAATGACGAATATGTACTTCAGTTGCTGACTGAGCGCGGGTTTGTTACGCCCGAGCAGGTTGATGCCGCTGCAAAGTCAATGAAGGCCGAAAACGAGACAACATTAGATGTTCTCGTTTCGGGTGGTGCTATCGGCGAAGATGAAGTTCTTGGCACAGTGGCCGATCAGTTCGGCTTGAAATATTGCCATATAAATGCCGAAGCGATTTCTGTAGATATTGTCAAGGAGATCCCAGGCGACATTGCCAAAAAGTATGGCGTCGTTCCTGTCGTCTCCGACGAGGAATCGATTACGGTCGCACTTTCCGATCCGATGGGGTATGATGTCATAGACTCCTTAAGGTATGTGCTCCATGGGCGCGATGTTCAGGCCGTCATATCTCCTCGCTCCGAGATTGAAGCCGTCATGGCAAAACTTTATGCCGCTGATGCACCTGCAGACGTGCAGACCCGCGATGAAATGGGCTATGCCGGTGATGAAAGTTCTGGAGATGATTCGGCCCCTGTAGTGAAACTTGCCACGATGCTTATCACTACGGCGATTAAGCTTAAGGCTTCCGATATTCATCTTGAGCCGATGGAAAAGGAATTTCGTGTGCGCTACCGTATCGATGGAGCATTGCGGAAGATGGACTCGCCACCTAAGCGCTTGCAGCAAGCAATCATCTCCCGCATCAAGATTATGTCAAAGATGAAGATATCTGAAAAGCGCATCCCGCAGGATGGCCGCATTCAGATTACCGTCAACGGCAAAGATCTCGATTTGCGTGTAAGCACCGTGCCAACAAATCACGGTGAATCGATTGTAATGCGTGTTCTTGACAAGTCGAATCTTTCACTCGGATTGCCGCAGCTCGGATTTTTGACGGACGACCAGTCGACGTTTGAACGTCTGATTAAACTTCCTGACGGAGTAGTACTTGTTACTGGTCCTACAGGTTCAGGTAAAACAACGACGTTGTACGCCTGCCTTGGTCAAATTAATACTCCCGATAAAAAACTTATCACGGTTGAAGACCCTGTCGAATATCAGATGAGCGGTATTAACCAGGTGCAGGTCAACAAGGATGTCGGATTGGACTTTTCTGCCGCATTGCGTTCAATTTTGCGTCAGGCACCCAACATTGTGATGATCGGAGAAATTCGTGACGCCGAAACTGCCGACATTGCCATGGAGGCTGCATTGACTGGTCACCTTGTGTTTTCAACATTGCATACCAACGACGCTCCTTCGGCTGTAACCCGTCTTTTGGATATTGGCGTTAAGCCGTTCCTTGTCGCTTCAGCACTTCGAGCAGCCATGGCTCAGCGTCTCGTGCGCGCCATATGCGAAAAGTGCAAGACTCCGTACACGCCGACCGAGCGTGATCTTAAAATGCTCGGCGCTATTTCAAAGACAATCCCCGAAACCATGTATACCGGTGCAGGTTGCGACAAGTGCGGCCGCAGCGGCTACAAGGGCCGAAAGGGCATATTTGAGATTTTCAAGGTCGACGATACGATACAGCGTCTTATTTTCGATCATGCACCGGCGACGATTCTCCGCCAGCGAGCCCGTGAAATGGGCATGCGAACCCTGCGCGAGGACGGTATGCTTAAGGTTGCAAGCGGCATGACCAGTTTGCACGAGGTGTTGCGCGTCACTATGGGTGATGCCGATTGATTTTTGTGTGCGATAAAGCTCTGAAAGGATTTATATGGATATTACAATGCACGAACTGCTTCAGGCCACCATTGACGAGGGCGGAAGCGATTTACACATCCGCGCACACATGCCGCCGGAATTGCGTGTGCACGGCGAGCTGCTTCCTCTTGCCGAGGAGACTCTCACCGAGGAGGATACCTACCGTTTATGCAAGGAGGTGGCTACCGACAAGCAGATGGAGGAGGTCGCCCGCAATGGCGGTGCGGACTTTGCTCTCGCCCACCCCGATGGTACGCGTTTCCGTGTTTCCATATTCAAAGAGCGCAAGCGCTATGGTATGGTGCTGCGCCAGATTCCGTCAAAGCTTCTCACGATGGAGCAGCTTGGCTTGCCGCCTGTAGTTAAGGAATTGCTATTCAAGCCGCGCGGACTTATTCTTGTCACTGGCCCTACAGGTTCAGGTAAGTCGACGACTCTTGCCTCCATGCTCGATGTTATCAACCATGAGCGCGGTGTGCACATCATTACGATTGAAGACCCTATCGAGTTCTATCACAATTCGGCAAAGTCTCTTATAACCCAGCGTGAAGTGGGTGACGATGTGCCAAGTTTTGCAGAGGCTATCAGACGCGCTTTGCGTCAAGACCCGGATGTTATTCTCGTGGGCGAAATGCGCGACCTTGAGACTATTGGCGCTGCTATAACAGCGGCTGAAACCGGCCACCTGGTGTTCGGCACGCTTCATACCACTGGCGCGGCCGAGACGGTCGATCGTATCGTCGATGCATTCCCAACCAACCAGCAGGCGCAGGTCCGTACCCAGTTGGCGGCAGGTCTGCAGGCTGTCATTTCGCAGATTCTTCTTCCAAAACTTGATGAGAACGGTGAAGTTCACGGCCGAATCGCAGCGTTTGAGATTATGACCTCTACAGATGCCATCCGCAGCCGTATTCGCGACAACAAGACCAATATGATCAAGTCCGATCTCCAGACGGGTGCAAAGTTCGGTATGATGACTCTTGACGCGTGCCTGCTCGAGCATTACAAGAACGGCTACATCTCGTACGAGGAACTTATCACGAAGTCTCAAGATCCTGACAGTGTCGTACAGAAGCTTAAAGAGGAAATGGGAGCGTAATGATGCTCGACCCTATTATTCAGATTATTGTCCAGAACGGCTATATCGACGACGCAACGGCAGCCGACCTGCAGGAACTTGCAAAAACAGAAGGCAAGAGTGTAAGGCAACTTGTCATCGATCAGGAGATTATAACCGAGGACGATCTTCTCGGGTGTATGGCTGCCTATCAAGACACCGAGGCGATTGATCTCGCCTCAATGACGATCGAGACAGATGTCACTGAGGCAATCCCCGCTTCTACGGCGAGAATGTACAATGTCTTCCCGGTGGCGGCCGATGACTCCTCTGTAACACTTGCCACATTTGATCTTGTCGACCCGAGAATATCGGACGAGATGCTTTTCACGCTTTCCAAGGAAGTCAAATTTGTCTTCGCGCGCGAGAGCGATGTGATGGATCGTATAGCGCAGTACTACGGCGATTCCAACGATTCCGTTGCCGACATGATCAAGTCGCTTGGCGAGGATATGGCTGGCGAAGAGACTCTTGGCGGGGCTTCCGACGATATCGCCTCCATCGAGTCTGCCGCAAATTCGTCAGCAATTATCCGCTTTGTCAATCTTGTTCTTTATCAGGGTGTTGTCGATCGCGCATCGGATATTCATATTGAGCCGTTTGAAAATGACTTTAAAATTCGTTATCGCGTAGACGGTGCATTGTACGAGATGAAAGCGCCTGATGTTAAAATGGCGCCGGCAATTATTTCGCGTATTAAGATTCTGTCTAATCTTAATATTTCAGAACGTCGTATTCCTCAGGACGGCCGCATTGCTCTTACTGTTGCAGGAAAGCCCGTTGACCTTCGTGTTTCGTGTCTTCCGACCGCCCATGGCGAATCTGTCGTAATGCGTATTCTTGACCAGTCTGCAACTTCTCTTGATTTAGAGAATGTTGGACTGCCGGAAGATGTGTACGAGCAGATTACGATGGATGTAGAGAAGCCGAACGGCATTTTTATCGTTACGGGGCCTACAGGTTCCGGTAAAACAACAACACTTTATTCAATTCTTCGCCGCATTAACCAGATTGATACAAAGTTGCTTACGGCGGAGGAACCTGTTGAATATAACGTTGATGGTATTGTTCAGGTGCCTATTGATCCAAAGGTTGGTAATACATTCGCGAAGGTTCTTCGCGCATTCTTGCGTCAAGACCCCGATGTAATGATGATTGGAGAAATTCGTGACCTTGAAACTGCCGAAATTGCTATTCAGGCTGCACTTACTGGTCACTTTGTTTTCTCAACGCTTCATACGAATGACGCCGCCGGTGCTGTTACCCGTTTCGTCGATATGAATGTTGCTCCATATTTGCTGTCCTCAACCCTTGAGGGTGTACTTGGTCAGCGTCTTGTGAGAACCTGTTGCCGTGATTGCCGTCAGGCTTATGAGCCCGATGACGAAACGCTTGAGCGTATCGAGATGACTCGTGACCAGATAGGCGGTCGCCCGTTTTATTATGGTCGCGGTTGCAAGGTTTGCAATGCGACGGGCTATAAAGGACGTAAGGCTGTGGTAGAGTATTTGAGAATTTCCAATCCGTTGCGTGAACTTATCAACACTCGCGCGCCTACGCTTATTTTGCGGGAGAAGGCACGTGAGCTTGGTATGCGCACAATGCGTGAGCATGGTATTCAGTCTATTCTCGACGGATATACTACGGTTGACGAAGTCTTGCGTTATACCTAATGGAAACATTGATTCATTGCCTTCGCGTAGCGGCAGTTGTGATATTGCTATGTATTAGTTCGGCTATCGCAACTCCGCCGCGTCGGTTGCCGCTTGCTTTGCGGGGTTTGAAGAGAATACTCCAAAAAGACAAGGGTCTTGCGGTAGATTCTGAAAGCGAAAAAAGTGTTAGTGCCACAAGAAAAATCATTTCTATTCTTCTTCTTGTATTAGCAGTTTTTATAGCGTTGTACCGCTAATGGAAATTATCAAGATACTCGGCATAAAAGCCAAGGTCGCCCGCACGTTTGCGCAAAGGGCACGCGGGCTTATAGGTACGCGCTTTCTTGCCGATGATGAAGGTATGCTTATTTTGAGGTGTAATGCCATACATACCTTTTTTATGTCATTTCCCATTGATGCTGTTTTTCTTGATCGAAATGATAATGTTGTAAAGATTGTCCGAAATATTCGTCCATGGCGTTTTGTGGTTTGGGGTGGTTGGCGCGCCGTAAAAGTATTAGAGCTAAAATCTCCGTGTAGTTTGATATAATACTTGAAAGGATTTTGAAAATGAAAATCAAAAAACTCAAAGGTCTTATCGCCGCAGCACATACGGCATTTAACGATGACGGAAGTGTCAATTACGATGTTATCCCCAAACAGGCCGCTATGCTTATTAAGCAGAAGGTAACTGGAGTTTATGTCAGTGGCACAACTGGCGAAGGTGTTCATTGTTCTACTGATGAACGTAAAAAAGTTTTTGAGGCGTGGAAGAGAGCTGCGAAGGGTAAGTTGTATCTTATAGCGCATGTAGGCTCTCTCTCTCTTCCAGATACGCAGGAGCTTGCTCGTTACGCTCAGGAGATTGGCATGGATGCTACGTCAATTGTGCCTCCGTGTTTCTTCAGGCCGTCATCAATTCAAGGCCTTGTAGACTATATTAACGAGGCGCTTAAGTATGCAGGCGATATTCCGTTCTATTATTATCATACTTCCATGAGCGGGGTCACGTTTGATATGGAGGCTTTTCTCAATGCAGCAGACGGGAAGATTAAAAACCTTGCTGGCATTAAATTTAATTATCCTGATTTATACATGTATCAGCGCTGTTTTAAGGCTTGTGGCGGTAAGTATGATATTACATGGGGCATTGACGAGTGGTTCGCGGGCGCAGTTGCGCTTGGAGCGCAGTCTGCGATCGGTTCAACTTATAATTATAGTGCTGGTATCTATTATAAAATATGGCAGGCCGTTAAGGATGGCGATATAAAAACATCCCAAAAGTACATGAAGAAGGTTTGCGATATTGTTGATATTCTCGTAGAGTACGGCGGTGTTGCGGCTGGCAAGGCTATGTGTGCGGTTCACGGGGTCGATCTTGGTACTGTACGTGTTCCGCTTAAATCACTCTCAGCAGAACAAAAGAAAACCATTGTAGAGCGTCTTAAAAAAATCGGCTACAAGTAATTTAAATAAATGAAAAGCGCATATTGGCAAAAGTGGAATAAAATCTACCGCGATGAGTTAACTGGCAAGATCATGCCGTTTTGGTTGAAGCATGGTCTTGATAAAAAGCATGGCGGTATTTACACCTGTTTAGACAGAGACGGTTCCCTGATGGACACGACAAAAAGTGTCTGGTTTCAGGGGCGCTTTGGTTGGATGGCGGCCTATGCGTATAATCATATTAAAAAAGATCGTCAATATCTTGCTGCTTCACGCAGTTGCTGTGAGTTTCTTGAGAAATATTGTTTTGATGACGATAATCGGGCGTACTTTGAGATTACAGAAGACGGAGTGGGCTTGAGAAAGCGTCGTTATGTTTTTTCAGAATGTTTTGCAGCTATTGCGTATGCCGAGTATTCCTTGGCAAGCGGCGATAAATCATGGGCCCAGAAGGCATTGGAATTGTTTCATCGCATCCGTGGGTTTGTAGCTGATTCTGAAAAGTGGATGCCGAGCAAGTATTTGCCGTCGCTTAAGGCGCGTGGTCATTCGCTTACGATGATATTGATAAATGTAGCAAGTGTTCTTAAGCAGGTTTCTGACGATCCCGTGCTTGATGAGCAGATTACAGAATCAATTGAACTGCTCCAAAAATATTTCATTCATCCCGAGTTCAAGGCTTTGCTCGAGACGGTTGGTCCGAACGGTGAGTTTATTGATACATTGGCTGGCAGAGTAATCAATCCTGGTCATTGCATCGAGACAAGCTGGTTTTTAATGGATGTTGCTGTAGCGCGCGGCGATAATAAGTTGCTGGAAACGGCTCTTCAAATCCTTGATTGGTCATGGGCATGGGGTTGGGATAAAAAATACGGCGGGATTATTTCATTTAAAGATTGTCGTAATCTTCCTCCTCAGTCATACGAGCAGGACATGAAGTTTTGGTGGCCGCAGTGTGAGACGGTTATTGCCGCTGCCTATGCATATAAATTGACAGGCAAGAAAAAGTATTTGAAGTGGCATGAACTTGCAAACGATTGGGCATGGAAGCATTTGCGCGATAAGAAATATCCGGAGTGGTATGGATATCTCCATCGTGACGGAACAGTTGCCCAGCCTGCAAAAGGAAATATTTTTAAAGGGCCTTTCCATATACCGCGAATGCTTGCGAAGATGGTCTTGTTGACTGATGATATGTAGAAAAAGGAGTCGAGGTATGAAAAAAAGGTTGTTTGCGCTTCTTGTTTCGCTGTCGTTGTTTGCAACAGCAGATGTTAGCAAAAAGATTGTCTTGTGGGAAAATGGCCAGAACGATATAAAGTCATATCGCATACCTGCGCTTTGCACCGCGCCTAACGGTGATCTTATAGCCGCGTGTGACGCAAGAAAGAATAATGCCGGCGACCTTAATGTATTTCAGCCTATTAATATATCAGTTAGGCGTTCTTCCGATGGCGGCAAGACGTGGAGCAAGGCTGTCAATTCGTGGACATGGAGATGGGACGAAGAAGAAAAATGGTCGGGAAGCGATCCGTCGTTTATAGTCGACGAGATGACAGGTACGATTTTTATGTTTTATAATGTGTGGAAGTGGGAGGATGTTAAAAACTGGAATAATAACATTTACCGGTTTTATGTCCAGTCCTCGTCTGACAATGGTAAAACTTGGTCAAAGCCTCGTGATATTTCTGCCGACATTGCATTCCCCGAATGGCCGTTTGGCAAGGCTCGTAATCAGGGCGGGTTTATTTTTATCTCCTCAGGCTCTGGCATTCAGACAAAAGACGGCACTCTCTTACATACTCTCGTTCATGTGGGCGATGGGAATGCTCTTTTTGGATCTGAAGATCATGGTAAGACATGGAAGGCTATTGGTAAGCCCGTTAAAAATGGAGACGAGTGTAAGGTTGTTGAATTGCGCGATGGCGCATGGATGATTAATTCTCGTTGGCGCGGTGGCGGCCGTCAGATACATGTTTCTAAGAATCGTGGTATGACATGGCAGTCGCATTATGATGCAAATCTTATTGATCCGCAGTGTAACGCGCAAATAAGCCGTTATGGTAAAGGCGTCCTACTTTTTTCGAATTGTAAGTCGCGCGGAAGAAACAATCTTCATATTAGGGCTTCTATTGATGAAGGCAAGTCGTGGACGGATGGAATATGTATTGAAAAGGGCGGTTCGGCATATTCTGATATCACTCCTGTCGGCAAAGATAAAATAGGGATTTTATTTGAAGGAGCTGGTTACTCTACAATTCAGTTTGCAACAGTGCCCGTTTCTGATATTAAATCCCAGTTTAAGGAGATTCGTTGATGTTTGGGGTTGTGGCAAGAGCAATTCTTGCTGTCGCAGTTTTTTTAACTGCGCTCGTTAATGCTTCGCCCGTTGCATTTGATTGGAGGGCTTCCGAGTCATGTCCTATTAAGTCGGCTCGTTCGTATCACGGATTTCTCACTGATGGTACGTTTATTGTTGCTGGCGGGTCTGATTTTGTCACTGAGCGAACCCCTTCCGGTAAGTCTGAAAAGGTTTATCTCCGCGAGGTGTTCGCCCGTTCTACGTCAGGGGTTTGGACTGAAATAGGTCGTCTTCCAATCGGGCTAGCCGAAGGAG
The DNA here is from genome assembly GCA_045657505.1 of Kiritimatiellia bacterium. Taxonomy (GTDB): domain Bacteria; phylum Verrucomicrobiota; class Kiritimatiellia; order RFP12; family UBA1067; genus UBA1067. The sequence continues at coordinate 8,733 of JAZOTG010000316.1, forward strand.
TTACCTGCTCTACGCCAATTGGACTTTTTTGTGCAAGTGGTACAGATGGTAAAAATAAATATACCGACTCGTTTATCATTGACGGCAAAGGTGTTCGGCCGCTGAGGGATGCAGAACTACCAGAGCCTGTTGTTATGGGGGCTGCGGCTTCTGATGGGAAGAATGTTTATGTCGTATCGGCAAAAAATGTTTTTCGACTTAATCTTGACAATATTGCCGATGGGTGGGAAATGGTCGGGCAAATTCCTGGCCCCGCGCGTCTACAGCCCGTAGCTGCGATTCAAAATGGCGATCAGAAGGAAAAAGTCCTGGTTGTTTATGGTGGATATGATATTACTACGCAAATGCCGCTTCAAGACGGTTATGCGCTTGTATTGTCATCTAATTCGTGGAAGAAACTTTCCTCTCTCCCGGAAGACGTTATAACGATTGGTGCAGCTTTTTTGCCAAGCGGCCATCAGCATATTCTTCTTATGGGCGGTTTCGGCCGAAAGGGTTGGATTGATAGGGTCAGTGGGGGTTCACAAGAGACCGATCCAGTTAAATTAGGCTGGCAGCGCAAGGTGTATGCATATAATTGCGTTACAGATGCGTGGTGCGAATATGGTCAAATAGCAGATAGTGATTCTCCGCGATGCGGAGCAGCAGCCGGGTTAAAGATGGGTAAAACCCCTGAAGAGTTTTTTCTTATTCTCGCTGGCGGTGAAATCGCTCCTGGACGGCGTACAAAGGCAGTGTCAATAGCTTCATTTCAAAAGACTGGAAAATTTGGTGCGACCGCGTGGGCTGTTGTTGGCGCTTATGCTCTTGTTATGTTTGGCTTGGCGTCTATTTTTATTTTCAAAAAGAAAGACGAGAATGATTATTTTCGTGGCGGAAAACGTATTCCGTGGTATGTTGCGGGTATGTCGATTTTTGCAACAATGCTTTCGTCTATTACCTTTATTGCTATTCCTACGCAGGCTTATATGCAGGATTGGCGTTATTTTGTGATGGCGTTTTTCATTATTGGCATTGCGCCTATTGCCATTTATTATTATTTGCCGTTTTTTTGCAGGCTTGGCATTACATCTGCATATGAATATCTTGAGAAGAGGTTTAATCTTGGTGTGCGGCTTTTTGGTTCGGCTGCGTTTGTTGTATTTATGGTTTGCCGAGTTGCAGTAGTGACATTGCTTCCGGCAATTGCACTCAATGCAGTTACCGGCGTCTCTATTGATGCATGCATTTTGATATGCGGCGTGCTAACTATGGTTTATTGCTCACTTGGAGGGCTTGAGGCGGTTATATGGTCAGATTTTGTCCAGGGAGTTGTCCTTATTGGTGGGGCGGTGGCGGCGCTTGTCATCCTTATTATGAAGACAGGGGCAGAAGGTGCGCATTTTACAACGTTTTGGAGTGTTGCGACTGATTACGGAAAAAACACTATGTGGGATTTTCGTTTTGTTCTTACAGAACCAGTGTTTTGGGTCGTTGCAGTTCAAGGTTTAATATCTAATCTATCTAGCTATACGTCCGACCAGTGTGTTATTCAGCGCTATATTGCCACACCTGATGAAAAGGCTACAAGGCGCTCATTGTGGTTTAATGGCGTAATGAGTATTTTTGCTCAAATCGTATTTTATGGAATCGGTATGGCGCTCTTTGCTTTTTATCATACTCATCCAGAGACTATGGATGTCACAATGCCCAAGGGAGATTCGGTACTCCCAACTTTCATGGCTACGGAAATGCCGCCTTGGTTAGCTGGGCTTGTCATTGCAGCGGTATTTGCCGCCACTATATCGACTCTTTCTGCAAATTTGTCTTCTGCTTCTACTGCAATCGTGACGGATTACATCAGAAGATTTAGGCCTAGTTTGTCGGGCAGGGCTCAAATTCGCTGTGGTCAGATATCGACTTACATTATAGGAATTATAGGTATAGCAGCTGCGCTAACTTTAGCGAGAGTTGAGTCAAGTGCGCTTTTCGACAACTTTAATAAGTATATCGCGATGCTTACATCTGGACTTACCGGCTTGTTCTTTATGGGCGTTTTTATGCCTCGCGTTAAGGGTATGGCGGCAGTTACTGGGCTTATTGCCAATTACGCTGTATGCTTTAGTTGCGAGAGCCTTGGGTGTATGATTTTTGGAGTTAAGTTTCATCCATTCCTGCTTGGCGGTTTAGGACTTGTCGTGTGTGTGTTCGTTTCATACGTCGCATCGTATCTTTTACGAGAAAACGGCCGCGATCTCAAAGGGTTAACCATTAAAACATTGGTAGAAAGCGATAAATAATATTATGAAAATTCATGCAATATCTATTATTGCCGTTCTTGCGTCATTCGTGGCATTGCCTTCAAATGCCGCACCGCGTAAATCAAACTCGAATGCCTCGGAAATTTCTTCTGAGTTTCAGTCGCGCGAAGCGTCAAAAGTTACGGCTGAGACCTTTAAGCCAGTTCGTACATCACCGCGAAAAAAAGGCGAGTTTAAAGTTGATCTTGTTCTTATTACCTTCCCAGACTGTGAAGTTCCCGATCCCGAAACAGTCCGAAAAGATCTCAACATGCTCCATGGCGGATTTACTATTCAAGATTACTACAAAATATATTCATATGGAATTACATGGCCGGTGCTTGATGTCTATCCTGCTGTCTATGTAGCCCCGCATCCTCTTGGTTATTATTGTCGTCACGATTCACGTCATAATCTTATTGGTTACACCGAAGACGGTCCTGACCGTGGAAGGAAACTGCGAGAAGATGCCATAAAATTTGTAAAGACAAAATCGCGCCTTTCAAAGCAGGGTGATTATATATGTTATGTGTATGCTAAAAGTATAGTTAAGGACAAAGATGTATTAGAAAAGGTTGTGCGTCCTTATTATCCGCGCAAGCCTTCGGAAGAGCAACGTCAACGTGGCGTCGAAGATCGTCTTGATCAATATGCTCCTAGTGTTAGATGGGCCGATCCTTTGTGGCCTAATTCAATCCCTCAAGTTAGTTACCCGGCAAACGGGGGAACGCTTGTGCATGAGATCGGCCATGTTCTTGGCGCACCTGACTTTTATCACGCCAGTGAAGAGAAGGACGGCGTGCCAGGCGGTCCGTGTTTGTCATGGGCATACGGCCCAACGGGTATGGCTTATTGCCGCTACATCTACAATGCCTTTGTACCACCAACTGCGTATAAGAAAGTTACAGAGCCTGGTGAGTATAAATTAAGCCCTCGTTCGGCTGTTTATGGTGGAGCGGATGGTAAAGATCAGAGTCAGCCTCCGCTTGGTATTTTTATTCCATCAAGCCATCCGAACTATATTTTTTGCGTAGAGTACTGCAAGGATGAAAAGCCTCCGGTAGGCAATCCTTCTGCGCACGGTCTGCTTATTCACGTTATTAATGTGACGCTTCGCTCGCCTATGATGGGGCCTCCCGATTTGTGTTATACATATAGGCCAGATGACCGAGATTTTAAGGCGCTGGGCGGCGGAAGTGCATATTTTGTGCCTGGCAGCGAGTTTACGGCTGATAGTAATCCTGCTGCTGTTTTGCCCAATTTATTGCCTGCTGGCATTGAGATAACGAATATCCGTTTTAATGATGACTCGACTTGTTCATTTACTCTTGGCAAGCCAAAGTTAAAGATAACTCCGGCGGATTTGTCGAATTCGCTTTTGCCGCAGACAGAGCTTCTTGAAGTCGGCTCTGCTACTCCGACGTCATTTAAGGCAGTGCTTAATATACGATATCGCGGCGAGCCATTACTTACGGAGTACGGTTTTTGTTATTCTAAAAAGCCGAATCCTACTCTCAAAAATGCTGAGTATTATCCGTTATATCATCGCGATAGATACGATGCACGAATTATTGATTTGCAGCCGGGAGCCACTTATTATGTACGTGCTTACGCAAAGAGTCCGCGTGGAGTGCGCTATAGCGAGAATGAAATGCAGATAACGATGCCGACTGATTTGTCTGAATCTAAAGGTGTTACCTTGTTCCATGATTCTGATAGAATTTTTGCTAACTTCTATTATACTCGTTGGTATTGGCAGGTTCGAGGTGAATTCCGTTCTTCAGCCAACCCATTGCTTACGTTGATGTCCTTAGCCAATTATTACAGAACGCTTCCAGGTGCGCCGGGACAAGCGCGCCGTATGGGGACGCGTTCAGGACAGAAACTTCCAGAGGGGGCTTTTGATTTGACGCGGATACATTCAAATCCTTCTCTTTCCCGTCCTAAATTCCGAATGGTAGAGGTTGAGAGATTGAAGGAAGAGATGGTGCGAGTTATGAATGTGTCGGGATTGACGCATGGTGATTTTGTTTTTCCAGATCCTCTTGCCGAAAAGAAAAGATCTGCGACTAAGCCAGTCCGCCCAGGAAAGAAAAAAACTTCGGGTCCTTCTTATGGGGAAATTAAGGCTTGGGTTGACAAGTGTGCAAAGGGTTTGAAGATTGCTAATCCAGCAGATGTTTTTGTGTCTTGTAAAACGGAAGAAGAAATTCTTGCGCTTTCAGATCGGGTGAAGGACTCCATCGCTGCTTCAGAACCGGTTTTGGTTGTCCGTCAGAATATGACAAAAAGCGACGAACATTCTGTCCGTTGGCCGCTTGATATTGCTATTATCGATGGTGTAGGTGAGGCGGATGACGAGTTTCATGTTCTATTCCCGCTTGGCCAAGACCGTGATTTTTCAGAAAGAAAGAGCGGGTTCATGAAGCTTACCGATTTGCTTATCCGTACATCTGATGCAATGATGATGTTCTATCGTCCAGGCGGCTCATTGAATAAGAAGGGCAGGAGATAACTTGAAAATTTCAGTAAGGGTTTGTCTTCTTGCGGTGTTGTCTGCAGTATATTGCTCTGCAGCAAAAACAAAGGTAGCATGCATAGGAGACTCCATTACTTTCGGCTACGGGCTTTCTAACCGGGCGAGTGAGTCTTATCCAGCTTTGTTGCAGGGGCTTCTTGACAAAAGATTCCCCGGCAAATACGAAGTGCGTAATTTTGGCAATTCTGGCAGAGGTGTTTATTTGGATTCTTTGCGCGGAACCCAAAAACGCGGTTATAGATGGATGGATGAGCATAAACTTGCCTTGGCATGGAAGCCCGATATCGTAATTTCGAATTTGGGGATAAATGATTGCGGCGAGTATATAAAAGAATATACCGGAAAGCGCAAGCGTGGGCAGTTTATCTCCGATTATAAGGCTTTGCTATCTGATTATACGGCATGTAGGCGCGATTCAAATTTATCTCCGCCTGCAATTCTAATCTGGTCGAAGTTTTCACCTCTTTGCAAAGGGCAGCGTTTTTACCGCAGCAACGAGCCTTTTTTAATGCAGAAGGACATTGCTCTGGTGGCAAATGATTTTGACGCTCATTGCATTGATATGTTGGAGCCGCTGCGTGAAAATATGGATGATTTTATTTCCAACGATAAAATACATCCTAATGCGAACGGAATGCGGGTGATTGCCAAAACGACTTTCGATGCTCTACTGGAAGTTGAGAATCGTACCAATCAAAAGCCTTCTCGTTTATTAGTTCTTCCTAATGATGCAGAGCTGTGGCTCTGTGCTGGTCAGTCTAAGATGCAAAAAGGCTGGGGGGAATTTTCACGGCCTGGCCAAGAGCGGCTTCGCGTGTACGGGGA
>JAZOTG010000317.1:0-2457 GCA_045657505.1 Kiritimatiellia bacterium
GCTTGGCCTCCGACTTCATGGCGTGTCCAGCCGAAGTTTTTGCGGGGTGACTTCGCGAGGCGGAAAAGAGAGATAAGCGCGAGAATAACAAGTGGGTCGCAAGTGACGGATCAAATTCTGATTTTTCATTTGTTTTTGACAACAACTAACGGTGTTAGAGGTTATGTTGTACGCGGCAGGGGCGATTATTCTTCTGCGAGTATTTTTATCCCTCGCGCCGGTCGCGGCTATATGACATGGCTTAACTTTTCCAATTCATACGGTTACTATTGGTCGTCAATTGCGTTTCAGGACGAATACAACGTGCGCTACCTTTACTTCAATGCGAACTGCCACTATTCAAACCACGATAGCCGCTATTACGGACTCACCGTTCGTCCTCTTCAATCAAGCACCAAATAACGAATATGCAAGAGTGTATTCTATTCATTGATTTAGCGGTGCAAATAAGAAGTGTCCCTAACTATAGGGTATCTTTTTGGTATAATATTATCTAAAAAATTGCTTAAAAGCGATAGTGGACAATAATACAGGATGAAAAATGACAAAATTCGTTAAAGGTAACGAAGCGGTTGTAATTGGTGCGCTTTACGCGGGTTGCGAGCTTTATTTTGGCTATCCGATTACTCCTGCCAGTGAAATTGCGCATGGAGCGGCAAAATGGTTCCCGATGCTCGGCAGGACATTTGTGCAGGCGGAATGTGAAACCGCAAGTATCAACATGATGTTTGGCGCTGCAGGTGCGGGTAAGCTTTCTATGACAGCAACGAGCGGACCAGGCTTTTCGCTTATGCAAGAGGGGCTTTCGTACCTTGCAGGCGCCGAGCTGCCGTCGGTTGTTGTTAATATCAACCGTGCCGGGCCTGGGCTTGGCAATGTTTATCCCGAACAGTCCGATTACATTCCCGCTGTAAAGGGTGGAGGCCACGGCAGTTATCAAACATTCACTCTCGCGCCCGCAAGCGTGCAAGAGATGTTTGATCTTACGGTAAAGGCGTTTGAAATGGCCGCAAAATGGCGAACCCCGGCGGTTGTTTTTGCCGATGGCCTTCAGGGCCAGATGATGGAAACTCTTGAGTTGCCAGAGCGTGAATTGCAAAAACCCGATTTTTCGTCGTGGGCAGCGCAGGGCGAAAAATCCACACGTACAAACCTTGTCAAGTCAATCTATCTTGATGCGGCGCAGCAGGCTACATTCAACAGGCATTTGCAAGAAAAATACGAGGCTATGGCCGACGACGCCATGGGGGTTGATTATCTTGCGGATGACGCCGAAATACTAATTGTTGGATACGGAATTTCGGGTCGAATCGCCCGCACGGTCGCGGAAACGCTCCGGAGCGAGGGTATCAAAGCCGGTGTGTTTCGCCCGCTTACGCTTAATCCGTTCCCGCGCAAACACCTTGCGCAAGTTGCAAAGGGACGCAAAATAATGACAATCGAGCTGGACGCGGGGCAGTTCGCCGATGATGTGCGCCTAAATCTCGCCAAAGCCTCTCTTGGTGCAGAGGCTGCCGGAGTGAGAATGGTAAATCGTATGGGTGGTGAGGTCGTTAGCGTGGATGAGGCGGTTGCTGCCGCCAAGGAGATGGTCTGATATGGCTACGATAGAGCAAAAAGGAATGTATTGCAAGTTTCCGCGCAGCGGAAAGAATGTAAGTTTTACTCATTATTGTCCAGGTTGCGGTCACGGCATAATAAACAAGCTCATAGCCGAGGCGTGTGCCGAGTTAGGTCTGCAGGATAATACAATTTTTGTCGATCCCGTCGGCTGCGGAGTCTTTACGTATTATTATTGGGATGCCGCGCACATTTCGGCTGCGCATGGCCGTGCAAGCGCGGCAGCGACAGGTGCGTGCAGAGCGCGTCCCGATGCCGTCACCATCGCCTATCAGGGTGACGGCGATCTCGGTGCAATCGGCTTCAATAATGCGTTTCAGGCTGCCAGCCGCGGCGAAAAATTCGGTTGCATATTTGTGAACAATTCGCTTTACGGGATGACCGGCGGTCAAATGGCGCCTACCACATTGTCTGGCGAGTGCACCACGACATCTCCCTTCGGCCGCGATCCGTCTCTTACGGGGCATCCGCTTCACGTGTGCGAAGTGTTCAATCAGCTTAAAGCGCCTGTTTATATTGCCCGTGTATCCGTGGCGGATACGCGCCGCATAATGCAGGCCAAGCAGGCCATAAGAAAAGTTTTTGAAATTCAGCGCGACAAGAAGGGGTATGCGCTTCTTGAAATTCTTGCTCCATGCCCTACCAACTTCAAGATGGACGCTTTAAAATCGGCGGAGTTCTGCATTAAAGAGATGGAAAAAGAGTTTCCGCTTGGAGTTTTTCGCGACGATACAGCCGCTGCACCTTCATGTGAAACGCCTGACGGCGCAACATCAGAATTTTCGCTTCTTGTCCCTAAGGCGGTAAAGCAGGCGGCTTGCTGTGCCGAGCTTTTTG
>JAZOTG010000318.1:0-3942 GCA_045657505.1 Kiritimatiellia bacterium
CACGTTCGGTTTTCGTGGCGAGGCCATACCTTCCATCGCCTCTGTATCGCGCATGTCGATTACAACGCGGCAGCGCACGTCCGATGAAGGTTTTTCGCTGACTGTCAACGCCGGTTCGCTCGACCGCTCGGGACCCGCCGGGTGCCCTCCCGGCACAACAGTCGAAGTACGCGATCTATTCTGCAATGTTCCCGCTCGCCGCAAGTTTCTCAAATCGGACGCCACCGAAGAAAGCCACATAAAGAACATCTACACCGTTGCTGCACTTTCAAATCACAGCATTGCGTTCTCGCTCAATGTCGACGGCCGTGAAGTCTCAAGGCTCGCGCCGTCACAAAATCTCTCCGAGCGGGTAAGCGATCTTTTCGGGTCGGAATATTGCGGTAAAATGCTCGAGATCAAACCGGCAAACGAAGTTAAAGGCGTAAAAGTTTCCGGGTATATCGAAATACCGAACATTGCCGTACCTACGAGGCGCGAGCAGTACATATTTGTAAACGGGCGGGCTGCGAGCGCCCCCTCCGTAGCATACGCGCTCCGCGAAGCATATCCGCGGAAGCAGGGTGATGTGAAACCTGCGGCGGTAATTTTCATTTCACTGCCGCCCTCACAGGTCGATGTCAACGTCCACCCGATGAAACGCGAAGTCAGGTTCAGGGACAATGCGTCGGTAAAGGCGGCAATCGTATCGGCCATCGAATCGACATTGCTCCCTAAAGTGGAAGCACCCCGGCAGCCGGCGCAATCACCGTCAGAAATATCCGTCTCCGCGCATGCCGCACCCGAGCCATGCGCAGCTGTGGAGCGTAAACAGAACGCGTCAATAAACACATGCCCTCGTGTATCGCCTGCCGTTGATGCGCCCAAAATATACACGACAAACCATTCTCAACCTCCTAAAGCATGCTTGCCGCCGCAAGAATCGCCCGTTCAGGTTGAATTTGCACTTGACCCCGATTCCACGAGATCAAGCCCCTGGAAATGGTTCAAAGTTCTCGCATCGACTGAAAGCGGCTATCTGCTTGTCGAGACAGACGCCGGCATTGTGACAATATGGCCGAGAGCCGCCCGCGAGCGAATCGCCTACGAAAAACTCCTTTCTTCCGGCGGCAAAGCCGATTTCGACCTTTCACAGCAGCTGCTTATCCCGGAGGCGGTAAAACTGCCTCCGGCCGACTTTGCCAGATTAAAAGCCGCCATGGCAGAATTACTGGCTATGGGCTTCAAAATCGAGGAATTCGGCACTGACACCTTCAAAATAGAGGCGATTCCGCAGATAATCGACGGCATTGACACTTCCTCCATTCTTTTGACAATTGCCCATGACCTCGCAGATCCAGGCGCTAAACGCTCTGGATTGAAATGGAGGGAGGAGCTTATAGCAAAATCTGTGGCAAAATCATTCGCAGGTTCGTCCGACAAGATTATCGATGACGATTGCGCAAAAAAGCTTGTAAGCGAACTGGCTTCCTGCAAAATGCCATACATTTCCCCGCGTAACAAGCCCACAATGATATTTACTTCATTGCGCGAGCTTGACAGGAAATTCTCAAAGTCCTGACGCGCGTGTCAACGCATCGAACGCGCTATCGTTGCACACAGGACGCGCCATGCGCCGGCCCTTTTAAGTTCGGCCGAACATTCCGAAAGAGTGGAGCCGGTAGTCATAATGTCATCGACAAGAAGAATCGTCCTTCCTCTGACAAGATCGGGGCGCACGACGCAAAAAGTATCCTTCACATTGCCGCGCCGCTCCTCCGCGCTAAGATTGGACTGCCTTTTCGGATTGCCGCACCGGATTACGGCATCGTCGAGAAGGCGCCTGTCGAGTCTGCGAGAAAGAGTTTCCGCTATAAGCTGACATTGATTGTAGCCGCGGTCCGCCTCATGCCATGCGGTAATGGGCATGGGAACGACCGCATCAATCAAATCGGCGTTGTACCTGGCGCGCACCGCAGCTTCAACCCAGTCGGTAAAATCGTTTCTCAGCCATATTCCGCCCGAAAACTTGTACCGCAGCACAATATCCCGGGCTTCTCCGGAAAAATCAAGCGCGGAAACCGCAGAGTCGAACGCCGGCTTGAAACGGCGGCAGTCTTCGCACACAAATGACGATACCGCACCTTCGACGGGAAGAGCGCAACGGCAACATACGCCGCTGCGCTCCATAAAAGGCAATCTCGCTAAACAGGCGGAACAAATGTAGCGAGCCGGCCTATCAACCTGATTGCGGCATATTTCGCAGCGCCGCGGCCAGATTGCATCTAATATTCTATCAAGCCTCAACCTTCTTTACAATTGAAGTGCACGCCTTTACGATGCCTGCCACATCTGCAAGGTTTGACGGAATAATCATCGTGTTGTTAGTCTTTGCGAGATTGCCGAATTGGGCAAGGTACTGCTGGGCAAGCTGCATATTGACCGACTCAAGCCCGCCATGCGAGCTAATGGCCTCTGCAACTTTAGTAATACCCGCCGCCTGAGCCTCGGCGACGAGCAGAATTTCCTTGGCCTGACCTTCCGCCTCGTTGATGCGGCGGGCGCGTTCACCCTCTGAAAGCGCAATCGCCTCCTGGCGCTCGCCTTCAGCCCTATTGATTTTTGCCTGGCGCTCACCTTCCGACTCGGCAATCATAGCACGCTTTTCGCGCTCGGCACGCATCTGCTTCTCCATCGCATCGCGAATTGTGCGCGGAGGAGTGATGTTTTTAATCTCGTACCGGGTGACCTTTATGCCCCACGGATCGCTCGCCTTATCTACAGCCGCCACAACCGCAGCGTTGATTGTTGTACGCTCCTCGAAGGAACGGTCGAGATCGAGCTTACCCATCTCGGAGCGCATCGTAGTCTGGGCCAACTGCGTGGTTGCAAAAAGGTAATTGCCGATTCCGTATGACGCCTTTGCAGCATCCATAACCTGCATATATAGAATGCCGTCGACAGACACTGCGATATTGTCCTTTGTGATGCACTCCTGTGGAGGTACATCTATAGCCTGCTCCTTGAGCGTATGCTTATAGGCGATACGGTCGAAAAAAGGCAAAAGTATATGGAAGCCCGCATCAAGCGTACAGCGGTATTTACCAAGCCGCTCGACGATAAAGGCCGTTTTCTGAGGCACCACTACCGCCGTCTTCAAAATCGCGACAAGAATAAACAGCGCAACTATTCCGACAAATATAAGACCTGCATCCATAATTACCCTCCTTTAATTTATTTGTTTAAAGTTTTTCAACCACCATTGTAAGATTGTCTCTTGAGACGACGCGCACTTCGCAACCGTTTTCAATCGGCGCAGCGGACGACGCCGTCCATTCCGAATCGCCTATCTGCACGCGCCCTGTGCGGGGAGGGACAACCGCTTCGGTTATCCTGCCGACGCGTCCGACGAACTCGTTTTCGAAATTCGTCGCAGATGTTTCGGACATTCCAAAGAAAAGCCTTTTGAGAAGGCGCCTTAAAAACATGAGGTACACCACGCACAGAGCCGCAAAAACGGAGATCTGCCATGTGAGCGTGAAACCCTCGCCCAGAACCATCCTCAAACACCCCACGCTTACCGCAGACAAACCGAAAAAGAACACCACAAACCCGGGTGAAAGGAGCTCAAGAAACATCAAGCCCGCTCCAACATAAAGCCACATCCAACCGCATGTGAACATAATCAAGCCCTCCTGATATCGCTTATTACCGCGCCGGGGATAGAGGCGAGGATCGAATTTAATTTTTCATCGTTCAATATTTGCTCGTGACGCTCCGGGCTGACAGGAGATGCAGAAGCCTTAACGGGGCTTGCAACTTCCCGGGGAGCACCCGCAGGCGCAGCCTCCACGCCCGCATCACGAGGACGCGGAGATGAAGGCTCTCCGGAAAGGCTGGAACTCATGCTCGCCGATGAGGATTCAAGCACCGAAGAGATTCTGATTTCGTCCAACGGCTTCA
>JAZOTG010000319.1:0-1519 GCA_045657505.1 Kiritimatiellia bacterium
TGGCTTCCGGCCCATGCGTCGTATTCCTTAACGCTTATCAGCCATTCGTCTTCGTTCGTCTCATCCGGGGCGATTTTGAAATAAAGCCGGACAAGCGCCGCCATAAGATAGCGGCTTTTGAGACCCGTATTCACCATGTACATCGGCGGCATGGGGTCGTTGTCGGACGTGATCGCCAGCTTGTCGAACACCTTCGGCGCGTTTTCCGCAACCCACGCCTCTTTTTCCGCGAGGGGAATATATTCCCTCGCCTGATTCATCATGTCGCGTGTGAGAATGATTGTGCTTTCCATGTGCTGCTTTCTCCTTTCGGTTTCCGCACATTTTTTATTCAGGCTCCCTTTCGCAAATGGAGCTGTCAGCGAAGCTGACTTAGAAATCGCATTGCGCCGATCAGGTTACGACCTTCCAGCGCCGCATCTTCTCGTAGAGATCATCGACGAAGTGATTGCCGTGCAGCGCGTGATAACCGGCGTAAAGGTCGTCCAGGTCTTGGCGCTCATACTCCCGCAGCGCCGGTTCCTCCTCGTCGCAGTGGTTGTAGTAGATTTTGCGGATATTGGTACGCAGCAGACAAACCACGCCGTCTTTTTCCGCCTTGATGTTCTTCCATATCTTTGCGAGATAGGTAAACACCCCGGCAATCGTGACGATATAGCCGATGACCGCCGCAACAAGCCCAAGGTTTTCGATCATTTCAACCGCTCCTCCTTGTAATACCGTGCGCTGGAAACCTCCAGCGTTGCGGCCAGCAGAGTCGCAACGGCGACGATGGTTTCGTTGATCTCGCTGCCCCAGGGAAGACCCCAGATTTTTGCGATTGCCACATAGAAGAGCCCGAGAGACGGCAGCCAGCGCTGGATCTTGCTCAGAATGTCGTAAATCCTGTCACTCATTTTCATTGTTTTGTCCTCCTCATTTCCAGTGATACCAGCCGTGATACTTTCCGTCGCGGAAAACAAGCCGCAAACGGCCAAGCGTGATGTATCGTGTTTTCATTCTGTCAGTCCTCCTCTTGACTTGTTGTCCTCCGGGACGTGAAATGCAAAGTGGTATCTGTAAAGCGCGAGCGCGATTTCCGGGTTATCCGTGAGCGCGTAGCTCTTAGCCCACTTCATCGCGTCGTAAGCCGGATCAAGCGCCAGATGATTCAGCTTCGCTTCGCGGATGACCTGCGGGAAATTGATGTAGCTTTCGTTGCTGTCAACCGCGCCGGCGATTCCGGAAATATTGGATTTCCCCCATTGCCATATGCTGCAATTCCGGGGCGGTTCGGAATAATCCGTACCGGCAGACAGCTTCCACGCCGCGAGCCAAAGCCCGAAGCGTTCTGTTAGGCGCTTGTCGTACAGGCGGTTCAGAAAATCCGGGTTTGCGTAGTTCAGCGCCCAATATCCGCCCGCCTCAATCTCTGTCAGAAACGCCTCCGCAAAGCTCGTGGCGATCTCCTTCGTGATTTTGATCCCCTGTGCCTGCGCATTGTCTACGCTGTCGTACTCGAAATCGAAGCAGAGCGGAA
>JAZOTG010000320.1:0-2139 GCA_045657505.1 Kiritimatiellia bacterium
CAGGTTGCACCTGCAATGAAAACAATTCTGCGCGAAGTCTCGGCGCCGATCCCCAAATACGGCCACGCGCCGCGCAACGCACCGAGAGCCGACGAATCGATGCGCGTAATGTTAAGTTTCTGCTCGTCTAGCGCTTCGGCGATATCATCGGCGGATCCCTCGGGCAAAGCCGCCGCCAGAACAAAGCGCCCGTCTTCGGTTTCGCGTATCACTTCATACGAAACGGTGATAGGCTCATCGGGGAACGGCGACAGCGCCTTGAAGATTCCGGTAAGATAATCAGAAGGGTTTTCTTGAAATTCGGAGGGGATCTTTACAACTTTTACGAGCAGACGATCCAATGAAAGCGCCAAAACCGCTTCATTTCCGCCGTCACCCTTTACGGGTACGCTCAATTCGCCGTTTTCAAAAACAGCTATTTTTATATCGTCGGCCATTTAAGTCTTAAATCCTCCAGCGACTCCAATTTTCATCCCAATATTATATCAAAACCTTACGCTTTTAAAAATAGAGATGTGATACATTCAGCATCGCGCGCTATAACCATCAGGCGTCACTCAGTTCTGATTCCCCTTCACAACATTCCAACGAGCCTGATTTTCAGGCAGACGATGCGATTCTTTTTCTACCTCCGGCTCAAGAGAAAGATCCTTCGCCACTAAACGCAGGTTGCCGTCATTCGCCTGAAAGGACAAGACGATTTCCACATCAGCCATCTTGAATGTATGTTTTTTCTCACCGAAAAAGCCGTCCGACTCACCGTCTTTAACCTTAAACTCTTTACGAAGCGATTCTAAAAGATCTTCAAAGACTTTAGACTTTTCAGAAATCTTGTCGCCTTTAATACGGCACGACGACTCCAACTTATAAATGCGTTTGCCGATTGGGGTACCCCAAAGCTCTACTTCTTTCAACGGTCCGAGCTGCTTCGGAAAATCAACCTCCGCCTTATACGCCATAATATCTTCGGTGACTTTTACATGCTCGCTTACACTTTTCTCAACCGTAGTGATTCTTTTTAAGCTGGCGTTGAATTTTTCAATGCTGCCGCCGATTTCAATCCCTCCTATATCACTAGGACGAGAAGAGCCGCTCTCCGGGCTGGAAATAACGTGATCACACCCTGCAAGAACGCTCATTGCAGAAACAAGAGAAAAAATTAACTTTTTAAAACGCACCTTTTTCATATCATCATCTCCCTTTTTAATTCAGTAAGTTACGTATATTATAACATAACTTATTATAATATATCTCCTTTTTATTGTTAGATTTGATAAACCTTTACAGGTCTGTTTTATTTTGCTTTCTCGGCAGCGTTGGAGCGCGACGTTTTAAATCTCCTGCAAGACCCTGTTTTTTTGTTCCTTATATTCAGCTTCATCGATAAGACCTTGCTGTTTAAGTTTTTCTAATGTTCTTAATCGCTTTTCAGCATCTTCGTTACCATACTGCCTCACGGCAAAGAGAGGAGTTCCTTACCTAGCTTACGCGAAACCTCGCGCATCGCCTGATCAAATGGGGCAAATTTAGATTTTACTGATCTTTCAACAACGGGAGTGTCGCCCTTCATAAGCTTGACTTCTACCCCGGACGATGTTTTCGCAACAGAGATCGTAAACTCCATCACCGCCTCTTCGCTTTCACTCTGAGAAGCATCCTCAGGCGTTTTCTGATTATCCTTCCGAGGCTCCGGAATATTCATCTCCTCAAGAATCTTTCGCGCAAGAAGTTCAATCTTCTTTTTGACGCTGGGATAAAGCTCCGTATGCTGCTCTTGGGCATTCGAGGGCATTTTCCCATCCGGCCACAGCGTTTCTATTCTTTTTTCCGCCCACTTCTCTTCGACGGCTCCGGTAAGCATCGCAACGATCTCATTCAGACCCGGAGTCTTGGACAAAACGGAATTTTTACGTGACTTGGCCTCCTCAAAAACGGAATCATGCGAATCGTCTACGATTTTATTCTGTGCGGCTATCGCGCTTCTCGCAAGTTCAAAAGCCGCCGCGACTCGATCGTCGGCTATTCGAGAAGTCTCCTCCAACACCTTTTCAGAGCCAGGGCGCGAGGCGAGGTCTTCAAGACCGGAGATTTTACGCCAATCTTTAACCGTCTTCCTGTAATCGCTGCGCGAAAGCGTCT
>JAZOTG010000321.1:0-1993 GCA_045657505.1 Kiritimatiellia bacterium
GCTCGTACATTGCCTATAGCTTCACCCTGTTCTTGCAGCCACGCGTCAATCATCGCACGGGCGATAGAGCCTTTAAGAGGAATCTCCGGAAGATTATCTTTATCGAACCAGCCCGACTCGACAACCTCCTCGCCATCAGGCGTAAGTTCGCCAGATGTGTACTCAGCACGAAATCCAACCATGATATTCGATGGGAACGGCCAGGTTTGAGAGCCGAAATACCGAAGGTCTCCGACCTCGATGGAAGCCTCTTCCATAACCTCGCGCCGAACCGCGTCCTCGAAATTTTCACCCGCATCCACGAAGCCCGCAACAAGCGTCCAGTTACGAAGCTTGTAATGAGTATTGCGCTGCAGGAGAATCTTATTCCCCTTTGTCACAAGCACAATTACAGCCGGCGAAAGTTTCGGATATGCCGCATAACCGCATTTGGGACATACAAGCGCCCGCTCTGCCGGATTGACATGCGGCTGCATCGGCGAACCGCATTTGCCGCAAAAGCGATTTGCACTGCGCCACTCTTCAAGCTCGCGCTCCCGCGCCGCCGCACGAAACTCCTCCGGCGACATCGACATAAGCTTCTCTCTTAAATTATCCATCATATTATCCTCTTGAACAAGCAAATCCTACCGCCGCAGCCGCAATCCCAAGAACGACACTTCCGAGAACATACAAAGAGCAAGCTCCCCATCGCCCGGCCGCCGCAAGCGAGAGCGCTTCTTTTGAAAATGTCGAGAATGTGGTAAAGCCGCCACAAAGACCCACTGTAAGTGCGAGATGGACACTCTCGCTCCAGCCAAATCTTGCGCCAAGCCCGCCCACAAGCCCAATCGCGAAACTGCCGGCAACATTAATCCCCAATGTAGTCCACGGGAAGAATGATGACGGCAGCATAATCCCTATTGCGTATCGCAACAGACTGCCGCACCCGCCAGCGAAAAATATTAAAATGCAGTTCATTGCGCCCTATTATATCATTCTCTGATTATTAACCGCACTATCACATGCTCTTTTTCATATAATCCCGCCCCAAAAACCAATCCCAAGGACACAGTTTGAAAACGAAGTGAAATGTAATTTTGAGGGGAGACGCCATGTCACCGCACTTGAGGATATGCCGATAAGAAAGTCTTGCTCATCGCCTTGCTCGCCCTGGCCGGATTCCATTTTACTTCATAAGCGTCAAGACCGATAGCGGACTCCTCTATGAGGTCTACTTCCTGTCGCTGCTGAGTACGCCAGATAAACATCCTGGTTTGCTTTCCACGGCTTCTGCCCGCTTAATCTAAAAACTCTCGCCTCATCATTTCTTGTCTGATTCGAAAAAAACCAACTGCAACCTGCAATTCCGGGAATCATAGATGCAATATGCCGCTCGTGCCCCTTTACGGGGTAGGCCTACACTCCCGACATTGACGACATAACGCGCTCCGGGAACCACATTGCAACTTGCAGCCTTCAGATTAACAAGCCCCAGCATCCCGGCCATAGCCTCTTTTTCATCGAACGACTGCGCCTGCTTCACCTTATTTGCAGGAATCTTCATCAATCGCGGGATATGCGTATGCCCTACGAACAGAATCTGCTCCGACCGCGTCCATAACGACTGCCAGGCGTCCTTGGGCTGCAGAATGTAAAACCAGTCCGAAGGCGACGAGAATTCACTGTGCGCACACGCAAACTCAGTCTTGCCCCAAACATACGGCCGAGCGGACAGCCACGCCTTTGCCTCAGCGCTCAAACCTCGCCCCGCTTCGATGTCGGCGTCGAAATTCCTGTTTGACGCGAATTCCAGCGGTGCTTCTTTCCCGCAACAGACAATGTCATGATTGCCCATTAAACACACGTCCATCGTCTTCATCGCGAAATCTACACATTCCCGGGATTTATCTCCATACCCGGTAAGATCGCCGAGACAGACCATCATCCTGCACCCCCGCTTTCGCGCATCCGCGACGGCCGCCTTAAACGCCTCGAGATTACCGTGTATGTC
>JAZOTG010000322.1:0-5740 GCA_045657505.1 Kiritimatiellia bacterium
CTCCTCCAGAAGCGTGGAGAGTGGAAGGAAGGCTGCCGCGGACTCGGTCTTAAAAAGACAAAACCCGAATTCTAATAGAAACTCGGTTCATAAAGCAAATAAAAAGAAAGCGCCCTCTCGGACGCGTTCTTTTTATTTGCTTTGTTCTCTCGCTTACGCAAGCGACTTATACAATTTTTCAATATCCTTTACGGTGCACTCACGGGGATTGCCGGGACGGCAGGCGTCTGCATAGGCAGACTCTGCGAGGAACTTAATGTCTTCCTTCTTAAGCACACCCTTCAGATTGCACGGAATACCAACATCTGAAGCGAGCTTTTCAACTGCTTCAATCGCAGCCTTGCGATACTGCGGCATCGTCATTTTATCGACATTTTTAACACCCATAGCGCGTGCAATCTCGCGATACTTCGTACCACTCTTTGTCGCATTAAAGCGCATTGCCGTAGGTAGCAGAATTGCACATGCCTTACCATGAGGCATATCGTACAAAGCAGACAATCCGTGTGCCATGGCGTGGTCGACACCAAGTCCGACATTAGAAAAACCCATGCCGGCTATATACTGGCCGAGTGCCATACCCGCCCGACCCGCCGGCTTATTGGCTACAGCATCACGAAGCGATGAAGCAATAAGACGAATGGCCTCAAGGTGAAGCATATCAGTAATGGAGCAGGCAGCCTTTGTAATATACCCCTCAATCGCATGAGTAAGCGCGTCCATTCCGGTAAAAGCAGTAAGGCCCTTGGGCATGGATGACATCATATCAGGATCGACAAATGCAACCACAGGAATATCGTGAGGGTCAACGCAAACAAATTTACGCTTCTTCTCGACATCGGTGATTACATAATTGATTGTCACCTCTGCGGCTGTTCCTGCTGTTGTGGGAACCGCAAGAATGGGCTTTGAGGGATTCTTTGTGGGAGCTACGCCCTCAAGAGAACGGACATCGGCGAATTTGGGGTTGGCGATGATAATGCCGACCGCCTTCGCCGTATCCATGGCAGAGCCGCCGCCCAGCGCAATGATGCAGTCGGCCTTTGCCGCCTTGAACGCTTTGACGCCGTCCTTGACGTTTTTAATCGTGGGGTTGGCTTTAATATCGGAATAAACAGCGTATTTGACTTTTGCCTTATCGAGTATGTCGGTAACCTTCTTCGCAACGCCAAACTTAATAAGGTCGGGGTCGGTAAACACAATTGGCTTTGTAAGCCCGCGCGAGGCCAGTTCGGAAGTAATCGCTCCTATGGCTCCAGATCCATGATACGAAGTTTCGTTAAGAATTATCCTATTGACCATATCATTCCTTTTTATTGTTTGTTACTTATTGAAAGGCCTCAACCTTTAAAAATGAAAAACTTGCGGACCGCAAAATTTATGGCGAACGACGCTATTATTTCAATGGCCACAGCAAATGTCGTCATCATTGACATATACTTGATCAACGCACAACTCAGCGCAAGCGCTATAGCGACCGACGCTGCAGAGGAGGCAAAAAACATCCCAAGCTCAACATGCCATGAATACAGGCCCGGCTCGAACACAAAAAGCCTGTTCATCTGCCAGCAGAACAGATTGGCCACCACAAAACCCATTGCGGTGGCAATAGCAAACCTGCGCGCCCGCAATGCGTCCGAAACATCACAGGGGGTAAGCTTGAAAAGTTTTACCGCCCAATCGTCGCTCTTGAGACACTTAAATAATGTTGAAGCGAGAATGTAGAATGCGGCGGTCTGGACCGCAGTAGACAGCACACCGATTATGCCGTACTTGACTACTTGCCAAAACGCGCCGCAATCATGCGATAGAACACGCTCTATAGCATCAAACATTCAGCTGCGACTTATCTGACTCGACATCCCTCAAACCGATTTTCGCCAAATCGATCTCAACGATACCGAGAGGCTTCGCCGTCTTCCAGCCGCCGCGCGTGAAGTCTGGCACGTCAACCGAATTTCCGCGATTGAGGACAGAACGCTCGGAAAGTTCACAAACTGCGCAGGAGGCAGCCAAATCGTAAACGTCCATATCGAGAGGCAAGCCGTTCTGGAGGCAGTAGCAAAGCCTGAGATCCATAAGGAAGTCCATTCCGCCATGACCGCCCATTTTTTTCGCAAGTTCTCCAGCCGACTTCCAAAGCGGATGGCAATATTTCTCGCGAATTTCCTTTGTCTTCTCGGCGTTAAACCAACCATGCGCGCCAGCTCCCTCCTTCTCCTCAAACGCAATCCTGAAGGGGTAGTCGTTAAGTGTACCCTTGGTGCCGGAAAGCAGATTGATGCGGCTGTACGGACGCGGACTTGTCACGTCATGCTGAACCATGATTGTCTTACCGTTGACAGTACGGATGAGAGTCGTTGACATATCACCGCGCTTGGGAGAGAGCTTACCCTGCCAGCTGTCGGCGCCGAACTTGTTCTTGGCGTACAAATCCATACCCGCCTGCTTTGTTGCGTAGCAGGAAAGATAATCGAAACGGTCGCCCCTGTTGATGTTCATTGCCTGCATAAGAGGCACAAGACCGTGCGTAGGATACGGGTTGCCGTAATGCTTCTCGTTCCACTTCAGACGCCAATAACCCTGATAGCCGCCCTTGGCAGGATCAAGGTAATTAAGATGTCTCAAATCATGAATGTAAGCGCCCTCTCCATGGAGAATCTCACCAAGGACGCCCTTGCGCACAAGATTGAGCGAAAGCATTTCCACATTGCCGTAGCAGCAGTTTTCAAGCTGCATGCAATGGCGGTGCGTGCGCTCGGAGGTTTCAACAAGCGCCCAGCACTCTTCAATTGTCATTGCCGACGGAACTTCGATGGCGGTATGCTTGCCGTGCTCCATGGCATAGAGCGCGACAGGCGCATGAAGAGCCCAGGGTGTTGCAACATAAACCAAGTCGAGATCGCTTTCGCAAAGTGCGCGATAAGCCGACGTCTCATCTTTACCAGGCACCTGTGACGCATCGTAAACATAATATTCACGGGGAGCCTTCTTGCCGCGAGAAGTCAAATACTTTGTCTGCCTTTCAACACGATTCTTGTAAAGGTCGCAAAGTGCAACAACCTCGACTCCGGGAATAGCCGCCAAGCGGTGAACTGCGCCCGGACCGCGCATTCCAAGACCGACGACACCGACACGAACTGTTTTAAGAGGCTTATCGGCAAACGCCGTCATATGTCCAGAGCTAAAAACCTTAGTGCCACCGTAACCGCTGGAAAGCGCGGCAACAGCTCCCATCCATGCTGTTCCTTTAATAAAATCACGACGATTTGTGCTCATTTGTACTTTTCCTTTTTTGTTAATAAAAGCCTTTACGATTTTGTATGTATTCTACCAAAAAATACCAAAACAATCACTTGGTTATTTGATTATGCGAAAAGCATCGGCGTAAGCATCTGCCGAAAAGTCTGCAGGCAGAGAAAACGCCGAGCCGTCGGGCGCCATTTTACACTCGAACTCGCGCCCCGTCCCGACATGACGCACTTTCTTCGCCGACACGCCTTTTAAGAATTGCTGACCATTCTTATTCTCGCCGTCCTTCCACAAACGAATGGCGTAATCAGTATTTGTCTTCCTGTTCCATGTGTAGGCCCAGCCCCCCTCACGGAAAGGCGGGAGCGGACGCGTGTCATAAATTGCCGCTCCGTTTTTTGCGAGCCACTTGCCGAGCTCGCGCATTCGCTCAAGCGCCTGCGCAGGAAGACATCCGTCAGGCTGGGGGCCCACGTTAAGCGCAAGGTTGCCGCCTTTCGCCACAATGTCTATGAGCATATGTATAATAGTCCGATTGCTTTTATAATTCTCGTTGAAATGGAAGCTCCAGCGATCGGTCATGGTAATGCAGCTTTCCCACGGCACGGCTATGGGATTGCGCGGAACGGTTTGCTCAGGCGTTATTACATTTTCACATGAGCCGCGCGCCGTGCGATCTACCGAAATCAACGAGGGGTTATACTTGCGGGCCTCTGCAATTATGCTTTCGATGTTAATGTCAAGTCCGCATCTGCGTTGCACCTGGCCACCGTCCATCCATATGATATCAACCTTGCCGTAGTCGCGCACAAGCTCGACAATCTGATTGCGCGTATATTGCGCAAAGCGATTCCACTTTTCGGGATTCTTTTTGACATCGTACGTGGGCATGCGGTTTACATGACGCCCCAATCCGAAATTCTCCCAGTAGTCATCATTGTGCCAGTCAGGCTTTGAAAAGTACGCGCCAATACCGAGCCCCTGCGCCCGAAACGCATCAAAAACATGACGGACTATATTGGCTCGAGGATCGGATGAAAACGGGCAATCCTTTGAGGTCACTTTAAAATCGGAATATTTTGAATCGAACAAACAAAAACCGTCATGGTGCTTTGTTGTAAAAATAAGATACCTAAAGCCGCATTCCTTTGCAGCCTTGGCCCATTTTTTCGGATCGAAACGCACTGGGTTAAAAGACTTCATAAGCCCGATATATTGCCGCTTGAAAACCTCGGCATCCTTTGTCCAGTCCACATTGTCGCGGCTCCATTTGGCGTCAGCATCGCACAGCGGCCATGACTCTCTAATGCCGATTGTGGAGTACAACCCCCAATGCATCATAAGAGCGAGCTTCTGATCTTTAAACCACTCGAGGCTGTCACGAACCTCTGGCTCCTTGGGCTGGACATACCCATTCGGAGTATAGCCATGAGTGCCGTTCTTAATGCCGTCGTCAACTTTTGCTGTTTTTTCAATCTTTTTTGATGTGGCCAGCGCGATGCAGCGTCCCTTGCTGCCCACGGCGCAATAAAAGTGATACACGATGCCATTGTGCTTTATAACCCACGGCTTGTGCGCGTGAACGGAATCGTACGGCTCGGAAGGCTTCAGAAGCGGCTCACCCTCCCAGTTGGTCCACTCCTTGAGATCGTACGAACAGGCAAACGTGTCAAAAGCGCCTTTAAGACCGTCCTTCCAGAGATAACCGAAATAAAACATTACCCACACATCTCCGATGCGCTTTATCATCGGATCGCCCGAAAGCGCAGTCTTGCCGGGCGCGCCGTTCTCGATTACCGGCTTTGTGCCGACGCGCTTCCATGTCAAAAGGTCATCCGACACAGCCACGCCAATCTGCTCACGCCACACGCCTTTTTGCTTCGCGTTATAGAAATTCACAAACCGCCCGCCAAGCGAACGCGACGGATCTTCAACCGTATAATGTTTATAGATTGTTTTGCGCTCAAAATCGCGGGCGTCGGCATCGGACGAGGAAAGAACGGGATTCTTCTCGTAGCGCGTCCACTCCTTCACGGCAGACGGGTCGTCTGTCCATGCCACGCCGGTGGAAAGCGGATCTGTTTCGTAACCGTTCTTCCCTCCACCAATGTAAAGCATCCAATAGCGGTTGTTAAACTTCTTCAGCGTATTTGGACCGTTCCAAGCCGGATCCAACAACGTCGGCCAACCATCTGCCTGGGCCGAATCCCATTCGCCCGCCTTGCCACGCTTCAAAATCGTACCCAGAGGCTTCCAATCAACAAGATCGTTGGACTTCGCAAGATGCGTCTCATAGCCCTTGCCGTCGAAACTTATGTATATCATGTACCATGCTTCTCCGTGACGGAACACGCATGGGTTGTCAAGCATCTCACCCTTCTTGGGCTCAAGCACCACACCGTACTTATAGGGGGTTTTCACCTCATCGTAGATTTTTTTCATCACCTCCGGAGGCACCTTGCGCCCCTGCGATTGAGACTCTGCGGCA
>JAZOTG010000323.1:0-3597 GCA_045657505.1 Kiritimatiellia bacterium
GTAGGAGAACAGATAACCCTCGCCCGCATCACCTCTGAAAACCGCCCTCGAATGGTCGGGACCGCAGAGAACATTCAAAATCTTGTCTGCCGTATACCCTCCGCCGTTGTAGCGGACGTCAACAATAAGACCATCCTTGCCGAACCCTTCGGCGAAAACGCTGTCCATAAACTCGTCGAGAGACTGCTTATCCATTTCCGCAATGTTGATGTAGCCGTAATTGCCCCTGTCCTTGATGTAACGGCGCGTTGCGCGCAGGCATTCGCTGCGCATGAGTTTTCGTATATCGCCGTACGAGACAGCCGAGGCAAACAATGTGTTGGTGGCCGCATTACGCGCATACTCGATACGGAAGGTATGCGGCATAGGCACATTCATCACCTCGGCAACATCCATATCGGCACTCACCCTGCGTCCGTCGACCGACAATACAACGTCACCGGGGAGAAGTCCCTTCTCTCCTCTGTCAACCGGGGAACGGCGCACTACATCGGCCACCTTCCACCCTTCACCCGTATGCTTGGCATCATACCTTGCACCGATATGAGCGGTGAGAACATTCCATGAATGCCATGAATTGCCCTTGTTGTTCCATTCTTTAGTGGAGGAATCGCTCTCCCAGAAGCCGAGATGCGAGGCATCAAGCTCGCCGATCATCATCTGTATGACGCGGGAAAACACGGACCAGCACGGAGCATTGCGTGCGGCCTGCCGATATTTATCCTTTACACTGTTCCAATCGGCGCCATGTGTGTTCGGATCGCAGAAGGCGTCGCGGATATCGGCCCATGCCGACAGAAAGGCCAGCTCCTGATAATCGGCAATATCTGTCTCCTGATAGACCTTGAACGGGAATGTATGATCGCCATGCGCGGGCAGGTTGTCGACAACGCGCAGCATTTTGTCGCCCTTGTCCACCTTAATCCACGAATCGGCCACGCCTTTCTTGGAGTGGACGCGCTCGGGATTGAGTTTTGAGGGAATTGTTATCACATGAGTGCCCGAATTATTGACAAACGAAAGCCTGCGCGAATCGGGGGCAAAAAACAGATCGCTGCCTCTCGCCGGTGTCATGCGGACGCGTTCGGCAAGCGAATCAAACACTATTTTGTACTTTTTCGTTTCGCCGCCCGGATTCGCACCAGCCCCGTTTTTGCCGTTGTCCTTTTTGACTAGTGTTTTTTCGTGGACATCTTTAACAGCCTTTTCGGCGGGATTCTCTGCCGCCTCGTCAGCAGGGTCGAGATACACGTAGAACACGGCCAACTCACCGTCTATCTTCGCTCTGCGTCCGCAAAACGCCACCAACTTGCCGTCGGCGGACCATGCGGGACAGCCGTCCCACTTGGAATTCACCGAAATATTACATGGCTTCGGCGCGTTGGAACCGTCTTCAAATTTTTCAAACGCAGGCAAAACCCAGACATCGTTATTGCCGAATGCGTCAGAAATCGACGCTGCCACGTAACGAGAATCGGGAGCCCAAACGTATGACGAACATTTAGAAGCCTTAACCGCCGAGACGGCCTGTACAACGGCATTCGTATCGGCAAAGAAGATCTTGCCCGTCTTGTTCACCCAGCCCAGGCGGCTGCCGTCGGGCGAAACAGACAACTGAGAGCGGTAAACATCGTCTGCCGTAAGACGCGTGCATATAAAATCAGTATTTTCCCACCATGCGCGCGCAGGGTCGGAACGTTCGGCTTTCCATACATCGACGCCAACGCCGCGGTCGGACAAATAATAAAGCGCAGAACCATCGGGCGTGAACGCGCAAGCGCGCTCGTGGGTGCGCGACGAGCCGTGAATGCGCACAGGCTGGCGGAACGAAACATCCATAACCCACAAATCACCGCCCGTTGTAAACGCCACCTCCTTGCCTTCATTGGCAAACGAGGCACAACCGTCGTCGTCGTTATTCCAGAGAGTACCGTAAAAACGCCTGCGCATTTTACCGTTCGCGCTGTACCCGCCGGCCGGATGTATGACAATGCGCTCAGGAACAGGCTTTTGAAGCGTCGGATCAAGACGCCAGAAGTCAAACCCCTGCCTTAACACCATAGTGCGCCCGTCTCGCGAGAGTGTCGGCGCAAATACGTGGTCGTTCGTGAAAAACGTGATTTGGCGCTCCTTGCCGCTCTCCAGGGAGTAATAATAGACGTTTCTCACTCCGCCGACGTCATTCATGTAATAGAAACCCTTGGCGTCAGGAGCCCATATCGGCGCGCGCGAAGACTCGCGGCGTGAAATAAGTTTCGTAAACTTGGCCGTTGCTATTTCATACAGCCAGACCTCACCCGCAGAAGGATAGTACGACGGCGGACGACGCTTGCGGTATATCGGCTCGCGGCTCTCGCTCTGCCATACGAATAAAAGCCTGGTGCCGTCGGGGGAAAGCGCAGGCTCGAAAGCGGGAGCGTCGAACAGTATCTTTTCGGCTCCTCTTTTCGTCACCGGAACGAGCGCGGCTCGGCTAAAACCGTGAAGCGTAAACTTGGGGTCGGGAGCATGGTCACGATCAATCACGGCAAGCATTGACTCGCCGTCGGAAGTGTACCCCTTTGGAGTAAGCCCCTCGGAATGGAAAGTGACCTGACGGGTTTCACCGGCCTTGAGGCCCACGGTATCTTCAAGCGCCTGCTCAAAAAGCTTCCAGCCTCCGTCGCGGTTTGAAAGAAACGCCACGCGCTTGGAGTCGGGAGACAGATAAGGACGTATGTCACGCGACTTGCCATCGCTGATGGCTACCGCTTCACCGCCGGCGACAGGGGCCTTCCAAATGCGGTAGCACCATTCAAAAACAAAGAATTTGCCGTCGTGCGAAACAGCAGGAATAGACCCGAGATACACCCGGGAATAATCGTTTTCAACATCGCAATCAACAACTTTTTCCGCAGAAGCAATAAACGCCGCGAAACTGATAGACAACAATAGGATATTTAATTTCATCTGAATATTATAACATATCATCAGTGTCTGTGTAATCATACGGCCAAGCGGACAACTTTAGCCGAATTAAGAATACGATTCAACAAATTCGGCATCCGAATTAAAAAAAATATAGTATAATATCTAAAGATATTGATAGATGTTGATCTACCTAAAGAAACAATATAATTGATAAGGTAAACGGGCATGAAACGATGACAATTCAAAAGAATATCAAGCTCAAAGTTTCAAACGAGGGAGATCTTTATCTTTACCATCCGCCTTTCGTAATACATTTGCAGTAACCGCAGTCTCTACGCAACCACTTAACTCAAACGGCGGGCAGGATAAATGCGATACCCCGCCCGCCGGCTTTTTCCAGACAACAGATACATAAGGAGTCCATATGGGCAGTACAAGACGCGAATTTCTCAAAAGCTTTGCAAATACGTCTGCAGCGGCATTAGCCGCCGGTTGCGTATCGGACAACGGATTTTTCTCATCAGCCGCCGGAGCGCCTATGCAAGGCTTCTGTGCGCCTAAAATACCGCACATACGGCTCGGCGTTGTAGGCATGGGAGGACGCGGACGCGGCGTTGTAGGCCGTGTATGCAACCTGCCGGGAATAACGGTAACGGCCATCTGTGACATTTTCCCCGAAAAGCTCGC
>JAZOTG010000324.1:0-1978 GCA_045657505.1 Kiritimatiellia bacterium
CTGATGATATAACGACAGCCGCGGTCGAATATGATTTCTTTGGCAATGTACTCATGCGGTACTCGCTGTATGATCTTGCCGAGCGGAAGGCGGGCATTGAGCCAGACTTTGCAAAGTCACGTTATTGGATGGATTCCCGGCGTGTAATCCGCGTAGAGTCGCGCCTTGCGCTGGATTATAGCTATTCACTTTACTATTATCAGGAGTCGTCGTCGTGTCTTAAGGTTGGAGTTTGGGCGCTTGACCGAAAAAAGCGCAGCATGGACAAACTGGTGTTGAACATAAGATTGGTCGACGGATGCGCTGTGCCTGACGGCGCGGAGCTGCATTCTCAGCTGGGTGGTCTCCTGGAGTTTCGTGACATATCGGTTGATGAAGACGGCAACATCGTCTTGAAGTTGCAGATGAAGGCGAGCGGCGAGACTGTTGACCTGAATCCTTGTATCAAAACGAACAGAAAGTGATGCGAAAGCACTGCGCGGCGCATCTGCCGCGGAATGTGGTATAAGGTAGTTTGCGGGTCCCCCATTGGTGGGGTGAGACTGGTGGGGTGAATGTTTTTATGCTATACTATTGAGTATGAAAATAATAGGTAGAGGGATAGGTAGAGGGGACTGTTCCCATTGGCGATAATATAGGTGTGATTAAGGCACCATCGACAACGATAATTGAGTGGAAAAAATATGTGGAGTGAGCAAAATGAGAATTAGTCTAACGTATACATTGGCTGCATGCGTCATGCTTATCGTGGCGGGGTGCGATAGGTCAAAGCTGCATCACTATCAATACGCTAGTGTTACGCCGCTGAGGGATTATAAATTCAAGGATAAACGTGTTGTCTCGTACAACATAGATGTTCTGGAATTCGAGGAAGGCCTGACAATCTGGTGTGAAGGGTCGCAGGAGCGTTGCTCGATTGCGTTGCCAAGAAGAAACAGGTATACATTGCTCATTACAGAATCATATGCCGTGAGCAATACTACAGTTCGAGTTTTTGACAACAGCATGGGAAAAGATTGCACCGGCGTGACGAAGTTCGATTTGCACGGACTCGTCGTGCAGGATGACTTGACGCCGGTTTTGGGCGATCAGCGGCTGCCTTCCAGGACATATACACTTGCGAAAGGGTATAGCTCGTCGAATGAGCCTGTCGAATTGACTATTCGGCTGACGCCGTGGGGTTATCCCGCCAATGAGGACGCCATCCCCTAATAGCCTGTGGGACTGTCCTCATTGGCGATACAAGCAACTGGAATTCACAGGAGAGGTGAAGGCGACAAAAGATGTTACGTTGTACGGCAAAGCCGAGGAGTGATTACAAAAAGCGGACAATTTTCATAGGAGGTCTACAGATGAAATATTGGATTATATTTATAGCATGTGTGCTTCTTTGCGGGAATGGCATGTGCTTGCATATCCCAGGGCGTTTTGAAATTGTGAATATACTTGTAAATAAGGAGAATAACGCGATATTGCCTGAGACCATATTTGATTTGAGGTTGGAGAAGGGGTCGGCTTATAGCGTGGCATATAATGTCAAGAAGGTGATAGATGATGCGGAGAAAGCGGTAATAGCGGAAAAGATGGGAACTGTACCGGTTCCTGAGTTTCGCTATGTTTCGAACGGCGAGAGGATGTTGGGCGTTATGCCGCCAAACATTCGGCTTATGTTTGATAATCTTGATGCCATTTGTGCGACCAACGGCATGGATGGTCTTGCCGTTTCGATTGATTCAAAACTATTGAATAACGGAGAACTGGCAAGGGGAATTCATTTTGTCATTACGAATACGCCGCCTACCCCCGAAGTTGTGTCGAAGATGCACCCTGTATTTGGGAAATTGCTGTCACCTGAATTCGAAATGAAAGGAACATCCGCGACAAACGGCATACCTATTGGAGCGAATCCAATACAGTGGTTAAGAGCAGCGGATTAATAGGTAGAGAGGACTGTTCCCATTGGCGATAAGTGATAGAA
>JAZOTG010000325.1:0-5653 GCA_045657505.1 Kiritimatiellia bacterium
CACGAGACGCTCAACGTCCCTTGGCGCAAGGCTGCACTCTAATGCGCTCACCGGCTCTTGGCAAACGCCTTGATGGCAAAGTCAATATCGTCGCTCGAATGCGCAGCAGACATCTGCGTGCGGATGCGCGCCTTGCCCATAGGCACAACAGGATAGAAAAACCCTGTGGCATATACACCGTTCTCGTACAGTTTCTCGCTCATACGCACGGCTATCCCGGCATCCCCGAGCATAACGGGAATGATTGGATGGTGCCCGGGAACAAGATCGAACCCCAGCGCCGTCATCCCTTCACGGAACTGCCTGGCATTGGCGTTAAGCTGATTGCGAAGCTCGGGGCGGGTCCTAACAAGTTCAATCGCCTTGATTGACGCGGCGGCCACCGGCGGCGGAACGGCGTTGGAAAAGAGGTACGGCCTTGCCTTCTGGCGCAGCAGGTCGACAATCTCGGCACGAGCCGCGATGTACCCGCCGGAAGCGCCACCGAGCGCCTTCCCGAAAGTGCCTGTAATTATATCTACTCTACCTTGAACACCGCAGTCCTCAACAGAACCGGCACCGGTCGCGCCGAGCACACCGACAGCATGCGAATCGTCAACCATCACAAGCGCGTCATACTTATCGGCAAGATCGCAAATCTCCTTCAGCGGAGCGATAATGCCGTCCATTGAAAACACGCCGTCCGTAACGATGAGCTTGAAACGTGCGCCCGCTTCGCCGGCGGCCTTCAGCTGCTCTTCAAGATCGGCCATGTCGCCGTTGGCGTAGCGGAAGCGTTTGGCCTTGCAAAGGCGGACTCCGTCAATTATAGATGCGTGATTGAGCGCATCTGATATGATCGCGTCTTCAGGCCCGAGCAAAGCCTCAAAGACGCCGCCGTTCGCATCGAAGCAACTGCCGAAAAGTATGCAGTCATCCATCTTTGTGAACTCGGCGACCGTACGCTCGAGCTCGCGGTGAAGAACATTTGTGCCGCAGATAAAGCGTACCGAGCCCATGCCGTAGCCGTATTTTGCCGTTGCCTCGCGAGACGCCTCAACCACCTCGGGATGGTTTGCCAGCGCAAGATAATTGTTTGCGCACATATTGAGAAGTTCCTTGCCGTTGTCAAGGACCACCCGCGCACCCTGAGGCGTTGCTATTGTCTTCTCGCGCTTATACAAGCTCTTTGCCTTAAGATCGGCTATTGTTTCTTGAAGATGAATCTGAAATTTACCGTACATCTCTCTGCACCTTTCAATATTATTCCCAGTTGAGAATCACCTTGCCGGACATTCCCGAAATCATCGCCTCAAAGCCCTTCTCGTAATCTTCGCAATTGAACTTGTGCGTAATTACAGGCTCAATATCAAGACCTCCTTGAATCATGGCGCCCATCTTGTACCATGTCTCAAACATCTCACGGCCGTAAATACCCTTTATCTTGAGGCCTTTCCAAACAATGTCGTTCCAGTTGACCTTAGTGTCGGGACCGTGTATGCCAAGAAGCGCAATGCGCCCGCCGGTATTCATGCTGCCGATCATCTGATTAAGGCACACGCCCGCGCCAGACATTTCAAGACCGACATCAAAGCCCTCGACCATCCCAAGGCTCTTCATGACATCTGCAAGATTCTCCTCCTTGGCGTTGACCGTGCGCGTCGCCCCGAGTTTGCGGGCGAGATCGAGTCGATATGTATTAATGTCTACCACAACGACATTGCGCGCGCCGACATATTTGGAAATCGCCGCCGCCATGCACCCGATGGGGCCGGCGCCCGTTATAAGCACGTCCTCGCCGACCATATTGAAACTCAAAGCCGTGTGGGTAGCATTGCCGAACGGATCGAAAATGGAATAGAGATCGTCGGATATTCCAGGCTCGCAATGCCACACATTGGCCGCAGGTATGACCAGATATTCGGCAAATGCCCCGTCACGGTTGACGCCGACGCCCTTGGTCTCACGGCAAAGATGCCTGAGCCCCGCACGGCAGTTGCGGCAATGCCCGCAAACGATGTGCCCCTCGCCGGAAACGCGGTCGCCTATTTTGACATTCTGCACATTGGAGCCGACATCAACAATCTCGCCCACATACTCGTGGCCGATCGTCATCGGCGGCACAATCGTCGACTGAGCCCACTCGTTCCATTCATAAATATGGACATCGGTACCGCAAATGGCAGTCTTCTTGATTTTAATGAGCACGTCATTGATGCCCATAACAGGCATCGGTTTCTCAATCATCTCAACGCCTTTTTGAGGCGCAACTTTGGCTATGGCTTTCATCTTCGCCTTTCATTTTATTTTTAGGGTATTATATCAAAAGACCTGCCTTTTTGTCCTTGTTATACAGCCCGCAAGCGCTCATGACACGTTCTATCTGCAAATTTGCAGCACGAGGAGCGCAAAAGACGTGCAAAGCACCGGGTCGGACTCCCAGAATCTGTTGTTCTCGTTGTACCAACTGCCGTTTTCCTTCTGAAGGCTTATCACCTTCTCGGACAGTTCCCTGCGCCAGTTGTGGCCGCCGACCTCATCTACTCCGGCTGCTGACAACGCGCGCGCCATTATTTCATAAAAGTAGAACAGCCCCTGATTGCCCATGCCGGGATTTTCATCAACGCTCCAATGCCTGCGGCAGTATTCAAGAGCCTCTCTGACACGCGGGTCGGTGCGGTCGAGCTTCGCGTGACACATCGAAAGAACCGCCGCATATGTCATCGAACCGTATGCGCGCAAATGAACCTTGCGTTGCGCGTTTGTATGCGCACCGGCCTGCGCCGTGCGATTGTTATAAGCCGCTCCGCCGGCATCTGGCCCTTCGGTTTTTAGAAGATTTGAAACAAACGCAAGAGCCTTATCCCAATCGACATCGACGCGCGCAGCCCCGGCCGCGCGAAACTCCTCCAACGCCTCCGTACGGCGCATAGCGTCAAGCGCGTAACCCGTGTTTGAAAGATCGGCATAGCGGCGGCGGGAAAGCTTATCGTAACCGAAACCTCCGGCCATGGTATCATCGCCCACAAGCTGTGACGAAGCTATGTATTCCCGCGCCTTCAGAAGTGCGGAGACGGGACACTTGCCCTTCGTTTCAAAAAGAGCCGAAAGACATACCGATGTATTGTAGTTGCCGAGCCCCGAACCGCCGCGGCCGGGCTTCGGCACGTAGAACCCCCCGTCGGGACGCTGCGTTGAGAGAATATACTTTACGCCTCGTTCGATTACGGACGAATTGATGTCCTCGACCTTGCACAGAGCCCACACCGGCAGCGCCGACAGCGCCGGCATCTGTTTGTCGCTCCAATAGCCCTCGGGAGACTGCGCCGAAACCAGGTAAGCCGCGCCCTTTCTGATTGCCTCGTCTATAGTTGCAGCCTCCGCCGAAGCGAATGCGGCGACAGCAAACAATGCACAAAACAGCAACTTCATAATCTTCTCCTTTTCAACCGATGCGGAGGACAACTCCGCCAAAAGGATGAAACGGCAGCTTTCAGCTTACACCGCGCTCGGAATTGCGATAGAACGCCACAAGCTCTTTAATTTCATCAAACGGCTCAACGTCGTGCTCGACGCGGTCCAATGCCTGAGAACGGTTAAGCCCGTCACGGTAAATGAACCTGTGCGCCTCTTTCAGAGCCTGAAGCACCTCACGCTTAAAGCCACGGCGATTAAGCCCCACGACATTGGGACCGATAACCTTCATGCTTCCGTCGACCATGTCACCGAGCATATAGGGCGGAAAATCCTGCCTGATTTTGCTCATGCCGCCGACCATCGCATGCCTGCCGACAGTACAGAACTGATGCGAGGCGGAGCAGCCGCCCACGATCGCATAATCATGCAGATGAACATCTCCCGCAAGCTGGACCGAATTGGAACAGATGACATGATTGCCCAGAATGCAGCCGTGCGCGGCATGGCAGTACGCCATAAACAGGCAGTCGCTGCCGATTATCGTTTTCTCGCCGTCGGCCGTACCCAGATGAACAGTTGCAAACTCGCGGATGACGGTTCTGTCGCCAATTTCGACAAAACTGACCGAACCCTCCTGGTACTTAAGATCCTGCGTCTTCATACCGATAAGCGCATATGGGAAAATCTGGCACTTTTCACCTATTGTCGTATGCCCGTCAATTATCGCCCCCTGACCTACCGTGGTGGCACCGCCTATTTTGACATTGGCGCCAATATGCGCGTACGGACCGACTACAACATCCTCGCCGAGCACTGCGCCGTCCTCAACAATTGCCGTTGGATGGATTTTTGCCATATGACCTCCTTGTAGTTAAAGATTGCGTTTTACAAACCACGCCGAAAGCATCAAGCTCGCAAGCGGAGCAAACCATATAAGAATTTCGGGGTGGACAAAATAGTTGCGCTGGAGATTCAGCATAAGCATAACAATCAAGTAATAGCCCATTGCTATCGCAAGAGAAACAGCCATTCCTATCGTCGACTCCTTTCTCTGCGAACGTATACCGAGCGGTATGCCGACAAGGACAAAACAAAGCGACGCCATGGCAAAAACGAAACGCTTGGACATTTCGACCTTCAGCCGTGAATGATGCTCCCTGCGCCCCTTCTGCGCCTCCTTCATTTCGGGGGCGTTCATAGTTGCGATCAGATCGTCTTCCGTGTTTATCGCCCCGAGCAGTTCGAAAAAGCGGAAATCCTTCATCTTCTTTATGTACCGCTTGCGCTTTACCTTGACGGGATAATGCACATATGCACCGCTTGCCATGCCGTCCTTGCCCGACTCGATAGGATCGATTTTAACGCCGTACAAATCGAGCGCCATATCTTCACCTTCGCCCGTGGCAAGAGCCTTTTGGGCGCGGATTGTCCTGACGACCTTCGGGTCGGACGTGTCGGTGGCCGTTATGTCGTAAAGCCAGCGCCCTTCCTTGCGGCCCACATAAAGGCTTACATCGGGGAAGTCCGTCATTTTACGCCCGGGCTCGATAAGATCGAACGCGTCGGCGACCGAAAGTTCGGACGTGAGCTGACGCCTGACCTCGTGGCCGCGCGGAACAATTTCGTTGTTGATCCACATTCCGCAAAGCGTACATCCAAGAGCGAAAGCGGCCGGCCACTTCATGACCGAAAAAAGGTTTATCCCGCAGGAGCGCATCGCGGCAATCTCGCTGTCCGCGGAAAGCCTTGAAAACACAAGCACGCTTGAAACAAGCAGCGCAAGCGGGATGGTCCACTGAAGAGTTTCAGGAAAGCTTATGGCCGCGAATTTCCCGACAAGCCCGATAGGCATGCCGTCAATGATAAACCCGACAATCTGAACAAGCAGTCCGATAGTCAATACAAAACTAAGCACTACAAACGCGAGCAAAAAACTCGAGATTAATGCCTTGAATACATATCTTTCGATTATGTTCAACTTAATGCCTTAAGCAGGAAGTTAGCCTTTTTGCCCTGACGAAGAACACAGAGCGTCCCGTCAATCAGATCGTCTGCGGCAAAAACCCGTTTGTCATCGACCTTTGCCCCGTTGAGCGAAAGCCCGCCCTGAGCAGCCATGCGGCGCGCCTCTCCGTTTGACTTGAACATGCCGGCAAGTGCGGCGACGGCAAACACGCTCTTGCCGACGATTTCCGAAACAGGCAAGGAGGCCGACTTGACATCCTTGAAGATCTGCTCAAGCTCCTGAGCGCTTTTA
>JAZOTG010000326.1:0-10312 GCA_045657505.1 Kiritimatiellia bacterium
GAACGACATGGCTACGATCCGACTTTGAATTATTCGCTTGAGCACAGGCCGTTCAACGGCGCGGCGGAGCGTGAAGGCGATGTCGCCTATGCCTGTCTGGACGGCATTATATTAAAGGCGAACGAGGAGCTGAAATTTGGCGCCGGCCTTACCGACTCGGAAACAATGCTGCAGTTTGGCTATGAATTTTCGCCATATTTCACTTTGCTTGCCGGCCACCGCATAGTCTGCTCGCGTTCAGCGAGGCACGCCCGCTTTTCAACCGAACAGAGGCCCACGCTGGAGACGGTTTTCACGTCACCGGAATTTTTGACCTTGAAAGCAGACTTGCGCTCGCGATTTGAGCTGCGCGACCGCAAAGGAGCGCGTCCATACATGCGCTACCGCAACAGGCTCAGACTGCGCACTTCGTGGAACTGTACACGGTTTAAAGTTTCACCATATTTGAGCGACGAGGTTTTTTTCTCCGATAAGCACAATGCAGACAGCTCAAATCTGTTTGACCGCAACAGGGCGGTGGCGGGTGTTTCATTCAGGCCAATTCCTTCAATAAAGAATTTTTCGTGTTCGCTTTATTACATGGTGCAGCACAATGTGAGCGACAAGGCTTCACGATGGGAGCCGTTGAATATTTTCGGCATTGAGGCGGGAATAAAATTTTAATTAAGAAAGGGGAAATATGAAAAAAAAACAAATCACGTATGTTTTATGCGCTATATGCGGCATGCTTTTGGTTTCAGGTATGTCCTTGCCGGTACACGGCGGTGGCGCTACAATCGATTTAGAAGCGCCGGTGTCAAGTTGGGACGAAGGCATCCCACTTGGGAACGGCGGTGCGGGGGCGTTGCTTTGGGGCGCGGGCAACACGCTTAACATAACGCTGGACCGGGCGGATTTTTGGCACAATGTCGACACAAAGGGATATTTGACTTCTGATTTTTCATGGAAACGCCTGATTGAGCTTTTGAAAAACAAGGACGTGGCGAGGCGCTGCTACGTGTTCGGACGGCCAGACGGCATCAGCGCGACAAAACTTCCAGGCGTAAGGCTTGTTCTTACTCTTGCGCCGGGGCAGGAGGTGAAACGCTTTACGCTCAACGCCGCAAAGGCAGAGGCGACGGTTTTTGTGGCGACAGCGTCGGGCACAAAGGAACTGCGCTTTTGGTTTGACGACGGAGACGAACTTCTTTCGGTCGCCGTGCCGCAGGGAGTTGAATTCATAAACAAGTCATTTGTCAACAATCCGTCGTTTGCATGGCTCGGAGGATATCCGGAGCCGGAAATTTCCGTGACAGACGAAAAAGCCGTCTACAGCAGAATGCGCAGGCGGGGCGCGAACTGCAGGTTCGATCGTGATTTCACCGCAGGACTGCGTTTCTGTAAGAGCGATGCAAAGCCCAATTCGAAATTCTGGAAGGCGTTTAACTCTGAGAGTTCAGTTTCGATACCCGACGAGCAGCTGCAGCGTCTGTATGATATCGCCATATACCTGTATGGATCCGGTGCGCGCGCTGGACATCCGCCGCTTGCCCTGCAGGGGTTGTGGACGGCTGACAACGGTCATCTGCCGCCGTGGCAGGGTGACTATCACAACGATTTGAACACGGAGATGACGTATTGGGCGGCCGGGCCTGCCGGGCACATAGAGGCGCTTGAGGCATTCGCGGACTTTTTTATCGAGCGCACGGATGAGTGGAGAAAATTCTGCAAAAAAATATTCGATGGGGCAGACGGAGCCGTTATTGTTCCTACAATGGGGTACGGCGGCCACTCGATCGGCGGGTGGACGGCTTACGTTATTATGCCGACACATGGACTGTGGGTCTTCAATACGCTTTGCGACGCCTACGACTATGCGCCGTCACAGGAGAAGGCGGCAAAGTATCTTGCCCTTGGCCGCGAACTTGCAAGGGGCATGGAAAACGCATGGAAGATGGTTGACGGAGTCAGGAAACTCGATTTGTCGTGCTCTCCCGAGTTTGACGACAATAATGATTCGCAGTTCATGAAGCCGAACACGAGTTATGACAGAGCCATCATGAACAGCTTTTATATAAGGCTTTCGGAATTGGCGTCCGCATGCGGCAACATGGACGAATCAAAGAAATGGAGGTCGTATGTCGGCACATTTGGGCCGGCCAATGTCTCTGCTGACGGAGTGATTGAAGTCGCCTCGGGCGTTAGGCTGCCGTATTCGCATCGTCATCCCTCCCATCTCATGCAGATATTCCCGTTGGTCAACGTGCCACAAGAGAAGGGCGTGGACTACCGGGCATCGCTTACGCAGTGGGAGCAAGTCGGCACGTCAAATAAAGCAGCTCCCATATGGTGCGGATATTCGTATTCGTGGGCGGCGTGCTTTGAGGCGCGGCTCGGTGACGGCGATCGGGCTTATCGCTATGTAAAAGATTTTGCGCGCGCATTTGTATCGCGCAACGGATTCCATTTAAACGGAGACCAGCTTAATTGCGGCCTTTCTCTGTTTAGATACCGCCCGTTTACGCTTGAGGGCAATTTTGGATATGCTCGCGCAATTCAGGAAATGCTTTTGTCGTATAATCCGCAAAATAACACTTATAAACTTTTCCCTGCCGTCCCCAAGGCCTGGGACGGCAAAGAAATCTCATTTACCAATCTGCGCATTCCCGGCGGGCACCGCATCAGCGCAAAGCGCGGTGCCGATGGAAAAGTTACGCATACGCTTATTCCATGGAAGGGAACGGCGTCATTGCCTAGTTTGGCTCAATAAAAACACTGGCAATATTGAGAAAACAGGATATTTGTGGTATAATTCCCAATCAAATGGAAAAAGTAGTGACTGCTATGGCAAAGGCATCGGTTTTAACGGAAGCGTTGCCTTATATTCTTGATTTTCGTGGTTCTGTCGTGCTGGTTAAGCTCGGCGGCTCCGTTATGGAAATTGAAGAGAATCTCGAGTCTTTGATGGATGATATCGCATTTATGCGCGCAGTCGGCATCAAAGTGGCGATAGTTCATGGCGGCGGCAAGGCCATTTCAAAAGCTATTAAAGAGTCGGGGCATGAGCCTAAATTCCTTGACGGGCAGCGTGTAACGGATGAGCAGACGATGGAAATCGTCCGCAAAACCTTAAACAATGCGGTCAATCCCGATATTGTACGCCGCTTGATGGAGCGCTCGACAAACGCCAAGCCGCTGCACGGCAACTGGATATTTTCGGCAAAACGGATTACCGATCCCGATCGCGGCTATGTGGGCAGGATTACCGGTGTCGACATACGCTCCACGGTCGAGATGCTCGATGCCGGCATTGTGCCGGTTGTTACGCCTATTGCGACAGGTGTCGACGACGGCCATCTTTACAATGTCAATGCAGATTTGGCGGCGGCGGCATTGGCAAAGGCGCTCAAGGTCCGTAAATTCGCGCTTGTTTCGGATGTGCCTGGTCTTTTGAAAGATCCAAGCGATCCCAGCACTCTTTTCTCCACCTTGCATCTTGATTCTGTTGAGATGCTCAAGGCCGACGGAACAATATCGGGGGGCATGCTCCCCAAAATTAACGGTTGTGTAGATGCGATTGGCGCAGGCGTCAAAAAGGTTCATCTTGTAGACGGGCGCATGGCGCATTCCCTTTTGCTTGAAATATTTACGCGAGAAGGCGTAGGAACGGAGATAACTCAATGAGCAGCAAGTCCCAGAATATACTCGAAATGTATCAGAATGTTGTCATGCCAACATATGCGCCATCCGTGGTGCTTGCAAGTGGAAAGGGTGTTACCGTCCGCGACATTGACGGTCTTGCGCTCTACGATTTCACTTCGGGCATCGGCGTGCACAATGTCGGCCACTCTCATTCTGCGGTTGTTAAGGCCATTCAGGAACAGGCTTCAAAACTTACGCACGCATCAAATCTTTTCGCAAATGAGCCGGCCACTGTTCTTGCTGCAAAGCTTGTGGAGCTTTCGGGCCTCGGCGGCAAGGTTTTCTTCTGCAATTCTGGAGCAGAGGCCAACGAGGCGGCCATTAAGCTTGCCCGCAAGTGGGGTTCGCAAAACGGAGGCCGCTTCGAGATCGTGACGATGCGTCAGAGCTTCCACGGGCGTACGCTTGCCACGGTTGCCGCAACAGGGCAGTCCTGGTGCCAGGAGGGGTACGACCCTCTCCCCGTCGGTTTTGCTTATGCAGATTTTAACGATATCGAGAGTGTTAAGGCGGCTGTCAGCGACAATACAGTCGCCATTATGCTCGAAGCCGTTCAGGGCGAGGGCGGAGTTACGCCGGCTACGCCCGAATTTATGGCGGCAGTTCGCGCCCTTTGCGACGAGAAGAACATTCTCATGATTTGCGACGAGGTTCAGACGGGTATGGGCCGCACGGGAACATGGTTTGCGTGGCAGGGTTACGATGTAAAGCCCGATTTGTTTACGCTCGCCAAGTCGCTCGCCGACGGTATTCCTATGGGTGCGCTTGTCTCCAATGCAAAGCTTGCCGATGTGTTCACTAAATCGTCACACGCTTCTACATTCGGCGGCAATCCGGTGGCGGCGGCAGCAGCGTTGGCCGTTATTTCGGTGATTGAAGAGGAAGGTCTTCTTGCTCGCGCTGTAGAAATGGGCAACCTTTTTAGAGAGGCGCTTCAGGGCTTTGTTGATCAGTACGATAAGCTTCTTGAGGTCCGCGGCAAGGGTCTTATGCTTGGTCTTGTTGTTGACGGCGATCCGAAGGAGATTGTCGATTCTCTCAAGGAGCAGGGGCTGTTGGCTCTTACGGCCGGCAGCAATGTGGTGCGCTTCCTTCCGCCGCTCGTACTCAAGGAGGAGACGCTTGAGGATGCGACCGATATTATCTCAGACGCGCTTGATTGCGTGTTTGGCGAGTAATAGAGGTTCGCTTTTTTAGCATCGCCACAAGGGCATTCAAGGCCAAATATGAAAAGGCATTTGATAGGAATCGGCGGTGTTGGAATGAGTGCGCTCGCAACGGCGCTTGTGAAACTCGGCGACGAGGTCACAGGCGCCGATCGCACATTAGGCACTCCTAATATAAAATTTCTTGAGTCGCTGGGCGTGCGCTGTTATCCGGACGACGGGAGCGGCGTCACCGCCGATACTGACGAGGTGATCGTTTCGACTGCCATTGAAGAAACAAATCCAGGGCTTCAGAAGGCGGTGTCGCACGGAATTGGCGTCGTGCATCGTGCGCAGGCACTTTCGAAGGCTTTGTCTGGCCGCAAACTCGTCGCCGTTGTGGGAACATGCGGCAAGTCCACCGTGACGGCGATGCTCGGCCATATTCTTGCCGAGTGCGGGTATGATCCGTTGTGTGTCAATGGCGCGAACGTCCCCGGTTGGCTGGGGGCTGTACGCTTTGGGTGTGGCGAGTACGCCGTGGCCGAAGTTGACGAAAGCGACAAGTCTCTTGTTGCGTTCAAGCCTTATGCAGCGGTTGTTACGAATTCGTCGGCCGACCATTATTCCAAGGAAGAAATGGATCAGGTTTTTGATTCGTTTATACATGCAATGCCGGGGCCTCTTATTGACGGTCGCAGGCTTTACGGTGAGGCAGAAGTCTCGCTGCCCGGTCGTCATAATAGAAACAATGCGTTTCTTGCTCTTGAAATGGCAAAGGCGCTCGGCTGTCCTGAACATAGGAGCCGCGAGGCTTTGATGTCGTTTAAGGGTGTAGAAAGGCGTCTTCAGAAAATCGGTTCGGCGGTGTATGATGATTATGCGCACAACCCCGAAAAGTTAAGGGCGATGTGGACAACTCTTGCCGAGGAGTATAATGGCGGCATATGCGTCGTTTGGCGTCCGCATGGATATGCTCCGCTTAAAAAGATGTTAACGGCGCTTGCCGATATGTTTAACGATGTTGTCCGCGATTGCGACAAGTTGATTCTTTTGCCGGTGTATGATGCCGGCGGCACGGCTGACCGTTCAATCAGTTCATCTGATTTGGCGGCGCTGATAAACCGTGATAAGGTCGTGTTCGTTGACGGCGCTGATGAGGCGTATGCGTGGATAAGCGCCAATTATAGCCGCTATGAGGCTTATGCAACATGCGGCGCGCGCGATCCACTGCTGCCAGAGCTAGCCCAGCGCATAGCAAACATTTGCAGGTAGTTTGGTTTTGGGGAGTGTCCCCAAGTTTTAGGGAGTGTCCCTATCATTTTTTTTCTTATAAATAGTTACCATAAAGTGGTTAATTTGTGGTAAAATACAATAAATTTGATTTTATTTTAATTTTGCGGTTAATAAATTTAACAACGAAGAGAAAGGGATAATATGAATAAAATATTGTTTGCAACTGTTACGGCATTGTTTGCCGTTTTCGGCTTGTTTGCTGATTTGCCCAGTCCTGCTTTTGAGTGGGACGGTGAAGGGGGTACATCAACGGGTGAAAATATTTGCGGGAAGGAAATATTCTCCGTGAGCGGCGGCAAGAATGTTGCCCTTGAAAATATACCCGCCAAAAACTTTTCATTTTCAATGTTTGTTCAAGCAGATCGTTGGCCGTCCTGGCAGGACATATGCGGATTTGCCGATGAAGAATATCAGTTTAAGTTAGAGGTTAATGATAATGCCGCATTATCTGTATACGGTTCGGAGGCGGCAGGTCTGTACGGTAGCAAAGCCCCCGTATTTGTTGAAGGCTTCTGCGCCTCCTCTTCTATGCGCCTGCTGACATATGTACAAAGCGAGGGCTCTGTTAAAATATATGTAGACGGTGTATTGAGAACAACAACGTATACTACACAAACATGGAATGCTCTTTTAGAGGGCGACTCTAAAATGAGCTATTTCGCTTGGGGTTGTGCTCCCACCACGAATGGTGGCAAAGAGAGAGCGTTCAATCTTAATATTGCCGATGTCCGCATATACGATACGGCATTGTTAGGTAGTCAGGTCGCTGAACTCTGGGAGAGTTACTACAACCTTACAAAAGTTACCGCCACTGCGGCCGGCCTTGAGACGAGCCTCTCCGGCCTCGGACTTGAAGGTGGTGAAAATACGCTCGCAGAGATAACCTTGGCCGACGGCGCCACGTTCACAATTGACGGGGCGATGACGTTTAAGAGGTTAAAATTCAAGTCAACGGGCAATGCTTCAATTGTTGTCGCTGAAAATGCGCTGGCCAATATCGGCAGCGTCGACTGCTCCGGCATAGAGGGGTATGCTTCATTAAAGTTCGAGACGATCGGAGACTATTTTGCAAAAGTCCTT
This sequence comes from Kiritimatiellia bacterium, assembly GCA_045657505.1. GTDB lineage: Bacteria > Verrucomicrobiota > Kiritimatiellia > RFP12 > UBA1067 > UBA1067. The sequence continues at coordinate 7,203 of JAZOTG010000326.1, forward strand.
GGGATTGATGCGATAAAGAAAATCGGCGACAATGAGTTGCGACTTTCTTCTTCTCATAGAGTCGCTGTAGGCGGCAAAGACTTCTATCTTGATGCCGGAAGCGTTGTAATTGAAAGCGGCTGGGTCATGCCTGAGACAAAGAATATTATTGTTGACGGCTCCGATGCTGTATTGAGGTCCATCGCTAACGACCCGTTTAACGAGGGAGAGGATTACGCGAAGATGATGACATTGCTTAATGGCGGCGTCTTTTCCTCCGATAAGCATGCGCGTTTGCCGGCGAATACTGTTTTCTCGGGGCAAAATTCAAAATTGATCGTAAATGCCATAAATAACAATGAATGGTGTTCTATCGCAATTCGCAATGTGACAGTGGAAGATAATTCTACAGCTTTCCTCGAGCGTTCTGAAGAAATGCGTGGCGAAACAAAGGCCGGCTTCCATCTGTGGAACAGCGTTTTTACCGTGGGCGAAAATTCAAAAATGACCATATCGGCGCCATTGCTTAAAGGATGTGACGGCAATGGCCAACGCGACGATTTGACGAGCTTGACTAAGAGCGGTTCCGGCGAATTGGTAATAAGCGCTCCCGAATCCGGTTATAAACTGCCGTCCAGTGCTGTAATATCAATCCAGGAGGGCGCGCTCGTTCTTGACCCCACTACGGATGTGGTCGATCTTGGCAGTGCCGCGATAGCAATTAGCGAGGGTGCTCTTCTTTCGGTTGCGCCCGGCAAGACGGTGGCTTTAAAGAATAATATTTCCGGTGCCGGACAGATTAAAATTGACGGCGCTTCCCTTAATGTCGCGTCCTGCGATATCAGCGGCTTTACGGGGTCGTTTAATTTCCTCAACAATGCTACGCTTGTCATGGCCGCCGGCACAGAAGGCACTATGTCTGTTCCAGAGGGCAGTACTTTGAAACTTGTGCTTTCTCAGGCGCAGAAGGACTCGGGGTATGTGTCTAAAGCCAATACAACAGTTGTCTTTTTGGATACTGACGGCGCAACAGAACTTACCGAGGGCGTTAACGGTAACGAATACACCACGTCGACTCCGTGCTGGACGCCAACTTCATCTAACCAGAATTTGAGCGATCCCACGCTTTGGAATAGAGTTTCTGCAGTGACCTCCGGCGAGGTGCTGTTAAACTGTTCGCAGGTCGGCGACATAAGCGTTGAAATGCCGGAAAGCGCCAACTTCAGTTCGGTAACAGTAAAGGGCGCGAACAACAATACCGTTAAGCTTGTCTATAAGGAAGGCCGCAACCACATTAACGGTATAATGCGTCCCGTAATCACGCTGGATGGCGCAAAGGTGGTGCTTGTCATTGACGCTACGGCGGCGAGCGTGCAGTTTAATTCCGACTGGCGTAATTACATTCGCACTTCCGGGTATACGTTCGCGTTTAGGGGCGCAGACGGTTTCGGCGTGTCGCTTGAGTACGGAGTCAATGTCAATGAGGCGATCCAATCGCACCTTGTTTTCGAGTCGGGAACGCATGCGATGTCGTATGGATATGGCGGTTCTAACGGGGAGAGCAATTTCGGTGAAGGCGCAACGCCTGAAAACCCGACTGTTATGGTTGAAAACGGAGCTGTCCTTAATTTGACGGGCAAGGATCTTAGCTGTTGGAGCGGAAGCGCCAACAATAAGGGCATCATGCGCGTAAACAATGGCGGCCGTTTGAATATTTTAGGATCCGGCGGCTCAACTTGTTATTACAGGCAGCAGTTCTATCTTGAGCCTGGAGCGATCCTTGACGCAAGCGGAGTAAGATCTAATTATTTCCGTTTGCAAGGCGGCTCCGGCGAGGATGCCTCGCCCGTTATATATGTTCCCGCATCGGATGCCGGTGACGAGTTGCCTGCCCGCATTATCGCATCAACAGGAATCTATCTTGCCAACGACCAAACAATAGGTTTTAAAGTTCAAGTTGAGGAGGGCTCCAAACTTCTTATTGACGGCAATATAGCGGCGGCTGGTACGTCAGAGGATTTTATTGTGCGCAAGGTCGGCGCTGGCAATTTGGAGATTACCGGTTCAATCGCCCCCAAGATTATTGTTAACGGCGGAAAAGTTGTGTTTGGAGGCGATGTCGCCAACGGATACATGACCAATGTGGCCGGAATGCACATCAAGGGCGGCGAAGCGCGCATTTCCGCCAGCGATCGCGGCGTTGGCGGCAGTATTGTCGTAGACAAGGGCGCCACTCTCGTATTGAACTCCACGGACGTGATTAATTACAGCGGCACTACCGAACTGCATGTTTACGGTACGTTTGACGGTACGAATCAAAGGCAGAGCCTCGGTAGCAATAATAAAGTTTATTTCTACGACGGCGCATATCTGAAAGGTGCCGGCGGCAATAATTATTATAGCGGTTACACGGCGGTTTTTGACGTGATTGCAAATAGTGTATTTGTTGTAGAGGGCAACGTTTATGTCGATGCCGTCATGGGTATAAGCGGGGATCTCACATTTAAGTCGCAAAACGGCGGCGTGGTTTATATGGCTAACCCCGTCAGCACTAAGGGTACTGCGGGTGTAGGAGTTGACAATGTTGTTATGCTTATTGCCTCGTCCGCCCAAAGCGGAAAAACGGCAACGATTCCTGAAGGCTCGTGGGGCGCTCAGTATAAGCTTAATGAGGGTGTTACGGTTGAATTTGTCGAAGGCAGATTGGTGTTCAACGCCCCCGCTCTCGCACCCGAGATTGTGCTTGCGCAAGGCATGGCGTTTGCTCAAACCGGTTCCGCCGGCCCGTTGACAGTGCTCAACGGCGCGGCAGTCATGGTCGATGGCAACCCGGTTGCGAATTATACTGCCAAAGCAACGGCAAACGTCTTAAAGTTTGTAAAGCCGGCATTTGTCATTCGCGTACGTTAAGGATTGTTTGCGTCTTGTTAAGCCTAAATCGATTTGATAAAATAATATCTGTTTCACAACAAAGAGGAAAAAACAATGGTCTATTCGACTGAGGTACAACACCAGTGCCCTCTTATGAAAGGGTGCAATCACGGTCCCGCGCCGATTCCCGAAGAGGGCAAGTGGGTGCAGGCTAAGCAAATCAAGGACATCAGCGGATACACGCACGGCGTAGGCTGGTG